>JAJFFE010000224.1 GCA_021776775.1 Planctomycetota bacterium
AAGATCCAGGCACGACGCCGCAGTCGACCTAGTGGTCTTCAAGAAGGAGTAACGCAGAGATTCGCGGGAAGCGCAGCCTGCGCGGCTTCGACTGATGAATAGTCCGGGCTAGCCCGCCTCACGAATAACGAGCTCTGGCCACGAAAAAAGCGCAGCCAAGACAGCTGCGCTTCATCGACTTGCTTCGTGTCGGAGCTGCTTCTACTCAGCGAACTCGTAGACTTAAGAGGTCGCCTCGGCGACGCCCCACTTTGCACCGTTGAATTCGAACGGCCCTTGGCGCAGCGCTCGAGTGAGATACTTCTCGAGATTGCCGTTGGCATCCGTATGCAACTCGCCAACGCGCTCACGAATGCGCGGCTCGGCCATCGGGCCGCCATCCTCCAGAATCGATCGCACTCGGTGGACCAGCGCGTCGATACCGGTCTCCCGCGTTCGTACATTCCACTTGCCCTCGGCTTCTTCGAAGTCAGGCAACTTGCGGAGTTCGCGGGCAATCGTGAAGTGCAGCCCTTTGCGCGACAAGCCGCGGCCCGTCACGATCTCACCGACACGACGTTGTACTTCTTTGCCATCGAGCGGTCCGAAGAGCAGCACCTCGTAGAGGCAGCTTCGTACATCTTCCGGCTTCATGGTGGGCTTACCCGAACGCGGCTTCTTGCGGGCCGCGGAATCCTTCTCTGCCTCGGCGACCATAGCCTCGACCTCGGGGTCCGGACTCTCACCGGAGAGGGCGCGGAACGCCGCGCGCAGGCGCTTCATCTCCTCGAGAATGTCGTCGGCAGTCGCCAATGCGGCTTTGCGTTGTTCCTTCAGGGCGTTGAATCGCTCCCGAATGGATGACGCAATGTCTTCCTGGTGCATGGTTTTCCAAAAATCCTTCAAATGGGACGGGGTCTCTTCAGGGCAGGTAATCGATGATTATAGACCCTGGGTTTTGACAACGCTATGGGGAGATCCATGAATGGGGCTCATCGCGGGAAAACGCTCATGGACGAATGGAAAATACCCCAAAAGCAGGTCGTGATATGGTGCAAACGTCCATTCCCAAGCACTCTCTGGAATTCGTTAACGAACCACTGCTTGGGCACTTGTTAATCAACTCCTACCAAGCATAGAAGTCAGCTGCAATGAATCCGAGCATCGAAATCCATTTCCGCCAATGGGCAACACGAATCACGATAGTGTTCGTAATCGCTACTGTTTTGCTCTCTATGGGTTGTCGCGCCACAAATGTCACAGAGCGCCGGACGGCTGGACCTCCCCCAAACCTGATCGTCCTACTGGCCGATGACGCCGGCTACGCCGACTTCGGATTCACGGGCAACGCGGAGTTTCGCACGCCCTCGCTCGACCAACTCGCCCGCGAGGGCACCGTCCTTGAACAGAGTTACGTCACCGCCTCCGTCTGCAGCCCGTCGCGGGCCGGCCTTCTGACCGGGCGTTACCAGCAGCGATTCGGTCACGAGTACAACTTGCCGTACACGGCGAACGTGCCTCGCGGGCTTCCCCTGACGGAACGAACGCTCGCCGCCCACCTCGGACACGAGGGTTATCAGTGCGCCGCCTTTGGCAAGTGGCATCTCGGCGCGCACGAGGGTTACCACCCCCTCGACCGCGGGTTCGACCACTTCGCCGGGTTCCTCGGCGGATCCCGATCGTACTTTCCGGTGGAAGAGCCGCGAGCAACGCATCAGTGGTACGTCGACAGAGAACCGGTCGGCGATCCGCCCTCGACGTATGTGACCAAACGAATCGCGGCGGATGCTGAACGGTTCCTTCGATCGCGCAAGGCGTCACCCTTCTTCATGTACGTCTCGTTCACTGCGGTTCACACGCCTATGCACGCGCAACCGGAAGACCTCGCAACCTTTGACACCATCGCAAAACCGAAGCGCCGAAAGCTCGCGGCGATGACCCGTGCCCTCGATCGCGCGGTCGGCGACATCCTTCGAGTCCTCGAAGAAACGGGCGCCGCCAAAAACACGGTGGTCTGGTTCGTGAACGACAACGGCGGCGCTACCAACAACGGATCGGACAATGGACGGTTTCGCGGCATGAAGGGGTCGAAGTGGGAAGGCGGGATACGAGTCCCCGCGATCGTTCGCTGGCCGGGTGTCACGAAGCCATCGACGCGACTCGTTCATCCTGTGAGCACGCTAGATATCGCAAGTACCGCGCTCGCGGCGGTCGCTGACCGCCAACCGCTCGACCGGGAACTCGACGGAATCGACCTGTACCAGAGCTTCATCGATCCGCAGTCACCCAGACATCGCACCCTCTACTGGCGACGTGGTCCGGCCGCGGCGATCCGTGACGGCCGCTGGAAACTCATCCGTGTGGAGACCAATCCCATCACGCTGTTCGACGTGAGCACGGACCCCGAGGAACAGCACAACGTCGCGGGACGGCACCCGGAGGTTGTGGGCCGACTTCGCGCCGCGCTTGATCGGTGGGAGTCGGAGTTGGTCGAGCCGCTATGGACGACGGGAAAGGTGTGGCGGGACAACCAAATTCGCAAGCACCGCCTCGACGTCATCGGGCGCGACGCCGAACGTAAGCTCCCGTGAGTGAGCGGGCCGGCCAGAAGCGCGTGGGGTCCGACGTGAGAGCACCAAACGTCAGACCCCCTTCCACAACGTCGATCCGCGCGAACGAAGGTCCACAGCGAAACCCGACTACTTCGAGACGGCAGCCAACGCCGCTTGCTTCGCGGTCTCGGCCATTCCATCCCATTTCTTCTGACAGCTCGGGCAGCAAAACCCGACCGTCTTTCCGGCGTACGTTCTGGTGACTTCAGGGTCGGCCTCGTCGACCGGGTTCATCGGACACATCTTGTTCACCATGGTCGCCTCTTCGGTCGACTCGACGGAGGCGGCCTCGTCGGTGTGGGCACAGCCAGTGAAGCTCATCGAGACAATGGCGAGCAAAAGGAGGATTCGCATGCGGTAGTCCTTCCGGGTGTTGTGAGTAATCGCAGAAGTTTAACCGATCCTTCGGCCGCAGAGCAGCGTCGAAAGTTCGCTCGAGCGGCCGCGGTTACGGGATCCCCCCTTTCGTTCGCGGCTCGTCATGGGGACAATCGCCGAGCGGAGTTCGCAACTGCGACTCCGCTCCCGGCCTCGGGACCTCGCCCCCGGAGGCCGACCAAACCCAGGAGGAGGAAGCCGAATGATCGGTCTCTGGAGTCGCTTGGCATGCTCGCTTTGTCTGTTCGCGCTCGTCGGATGCGCAGCAACAACCCACACCGCCATGAGCGACGACGACACAAAGAAGAAACCCGCTGTTGTAGCGTTCGACCAGGAGCCGCGACCCCACGACAAGAAGATCGTGGGCGAGATAGAGGACGACTCCGACTCCGCCGAAGAAATGATCGAGGGCGGGTCCGTGGACGCCTGGATCGAGTTCGACGATTCCACGGTTCGCGCCACGCGTCGGAAGAAGAGTCGGACCCATCCCCGCTTCACCGCGGTGTTCGGCTACGCCGTCGGGAAGTACGACCATGAAACGCGCATGTCGGGAAAAGACGACAACGTCGCCGCCGGAATGCTGCGCGCCCGAACCGAGTTCATTGCGCGAAGCGGATTCGGCGTGGGTGGTGCGGTCGAAATCATGGGTACGGACGACGAGCTGTTCAACAACGTCGGAGTCACCGACGGCGAAGCGAGCAGCCTCGACATCTACCCGTACGCGATCGTGCGACTCTCCGAAGACGAAGTTCGCATGCCGCTGCGCATCGGTCCCTTCTATCACGGGCTTCGCCTCGAAGATAACACGCTACTCGAGACGACCTGGTCGAGCTTGGGTGCGCGCATCGAGATCGAGCCGGAGATCACCATCTTCCAACGTGGCAAGAACTCGATCAGCATGTTCGCCGAACTCGGGGGAGCGGTTCATGTCAGTAACGTAGAGGTCGATACCGGGACGAGCGACCAAGACTTCCACGCGGACGGGTACCAGCTACGCGGCAACGCCGGGCTCCGTGGCACCTGGTCCGGCTTCACCGCGTCGCTCTCGTACATCATTCGCTACCACAACGTCGACAAGACGGATTCGGAGAACGGCGTGTTCGTGAGCGAGATCGACACTCACTTTCGCGGAATCTTCTTCGAGGGCGGCTTCCGCTTCTAAGCGTTGTACGTAACTGCAGAATCAGCAGGGTGGTGGCGTGGCGTTTCAGCCTTGCCACCACCCTGCTTTTGGATCCTCGGACCTCTCTCAGATCCGTCGCGATCTTCTTTCGAGAAAGTCGTGAACCCGTTCGCGACGAATGGCGCTTTATCGATAGACGCAACACGGTCCACTATCGAGGAGCACCATGCCGATTCACTCCGTCGCCCCTGGCGAGTGGCTAGCGAAGATAGCCAAAGACCACGCCCTAGCCGGGGAAGCCTCGATCTACGAGGCGCCTGAGAACGAGACCCTGCGCAACAGTCGCCCCGATCCGCATACGCTGCACCCCGGCGACGAAGTCTTCATTCCCGAACCATCCAGCAGCGCGAACTCCGTCAAGACGAGCCGCTTCGTTCGTTTCGTGGTGACGTTGGAACGGTTGCGCTTGCAGCTCGTGAACGAACACGGCGAACCGTACGCGCAAGCGGAATGTACGGTCTCGGTCGATGGACAAGACGACGTCGAAACGACTACCGACGAACAGGGAGTGGTCGACGTTGCGGTCCGCGGTCACCCCGAGTCCGGCACGATTCAAGTTGGCAATGCCATCTGGACGCTACGCATCGGGCATCTCAACCCGATGCACGACACGCCCGACGAAGGCGTGTCCGGGGCTCAGGCGCGACTCGTGAACCTCGGCTACGTCATCGGTGAGGTCGACGGCAAGATCGGCCCTCTCACGCGCGCCGCGCTCCGCGCGTTTCAGCGCGAAGCCGCACTACCGATCAGCGGCCAAATCGACGACGCCACCATGGACGCACTGCTCAGCGCGCATCGCTCGTAGATCCAGCTCGCCTCATCTCAGAACGCACTCGCACGATTACGAGGACCATGCACACTTCCGACTCTGAATCTGACTCCGCCCCCACGACCATGGAAGTCTCCGTCTCACTCGCCGCCACCGATGATGAGCGAGCGGCAACCCTCGTCACCCCGAAGTGCAACGACTGCACGATCTGCCGAGTCCTCGACTGCATCCGAGAGACGCCTGATGCGCCGGCAGTACCCGAAGACGGCAGCCTGCCCGGCAAGCCGTTCACGTCAGAGATCATGAAGTTGAACTTGGTGGGCGTTCGGCGACCCCGTTCGCACTCGAACCAATTCGACGACTTCATGATCGTGTTCTATCGGCCGATCGATCACGACAACGGCACCGTTCTCGATCTCGAAGTGGTCGGCGAACAGGTTGATGTCGACGCCATCGAACAGTTCCTCGCCGACGACGATCTTCGGTCGAACCTGAACCAGAAGAAGGGCAAGAAGCTTCCGCTTCCCGGCATCGACAGCCAGAGTGCCGACGGAAAGCCGTGCCGGACCCACATCGGTTGGAACATGCTGATCTTCGAACTGACAACCGAACCCGGATTCATCAAAGCGACACAGCGCAACCGCAAGAAGAACAAGTTCCCGATCCAACTCACGGCAGAGAACGCGGACGGGCTCATCTTCAACCGCGCCGCGACTGTGATGCCTGGTACGTACGAAAACGCGTGGAAGCTCTACGTCCACCACTGGGGGAAGCTCGGCGGGCACCCGGCGCTTACCCAAACCGATTCGATCAACATTCGCCGCGCGGCCCGCGGAGACTACTTGCTCTGGAAAGTCAAAGCGGACGCCGCCGGGTGGAGCAAGACGTGGCAACGCAGTTGGCAAGCGAAGAGCTGGCGCAAGAAGTACAAGAAGCAGAGTGACGCGCGCTACAAGCGAGAGCTCGTAGAGTACGAAAACTGGCAACAGCATCTCGTCGCGGTCGACCAGTGGACCGCCGACGGTGAAGAAGGTCCGGCGCCCGTTGCTCCCGCTGTGCAGCGCGGAGAAGAACCGGTACGAGAAGACCCCAAGGGCGGCGCCGCGTTCGAGGAGTGGCTGCGGCAGTATCTCGATGGCCGGCTCGCCAGCCACATTTCGCTCGACGGCTTCAACACCGAAAACAGCGAGCTGCTCGAAATTCGCGAACAGCACCTCGAGGGAACACGACGCGACGTGGCCAACCTGCGTGTCGACTACGCGTACACGCCGAAAGAGGGCAAGACCAAAGCGAAGCTGACCATCGACGGAGTCTCTGCCGACGCGGGCGGGGAATCGTGGGCGCCGTTGGCCGAATCCGACATTGTCGTCGCCCGCGATCACGACAAAGCGGGGATCAACATCCACCGCTCGAACAAAAGTCGCAGCGCGAACGCCGTCTACGACTACTCCGAAGGCTGCCAAGTCTTTCGAAACCCTAAAGAGTTCGACCAGTTTAGAGCCGTCTGCTCGCTTTCGAAGCGCGCCACGTGCGCCAAGCGCAAGAGCGGCGAGTGCCCGTCCATCGCCAGCGGCCCGCTGACCGCCGACGACTTGATCTACCACCTGTACGCCACCAAGAACTGGACCGCATCCAAGGGACCGACGCGGCTCGACGAGTTGAACAGCCGAGGCTCCGCCGAAAGCGCGGACGGTTTCCTGCGTCGAAAGCTCGAGGAAAACCGCGATGCCGAGCTCTTGATCCTCATCGACGACAAATGCCAATCGCTGCGCTACGCCCCGAGCAAGCGCAAACGCAAGTCGAAGCCGTACCACGGAACGTGGACCAAGAGTCGCGCCACGGGTTGGAAAGATCACTCGGACCGCCTGCAGCAGTCGGACACCGATATTCGCACCGTCTTCGACGAGAACCTGTTGCCCGACGAAGAGCGGACCGAGGTGCGGGACAAATGGTGGAAAGAGGTCGGAGGCGCAATCGCCAGAGACATCCGAGCGGCAGTCGTACACG
>JAJFFE010000225.1 GCA_021776775.1 Planctomycetota bacterium
CCCCCGTCGACGGAACCCTCGGATCAGCCGCGTGGCTCGCTTGGATGAATACGGAGATCCGCGTCTCGCCCGCGGATAGAACGGCAGTCAACGCTCGATCGCTCTGCCTCGATCGATCTACGCTCAACCTGCGTTCACGATGGCGACCAGCTGAAAACGGCGACCGGATCAGCACGGGTGATCGGCACAAGTCCGTGCATGAGCTTCTCCGAGAAGCGGGGGTGCCGAAAGCGCTCCGCAGTCGCTATCCGGTGCTCGAGGTCGGCGGCGAAGTGTGGTGGGTTCCGGCGATTAGAGTGTCGTCAGTTGTCCCAAAGCCGGCCGCGCCGAGTGAACACAGACTCATAGAAAAAGGCCCCGGACAATGCGTCGTGCTGCGGTTGGAATCCGCCGCCGACGCCTCGCCCGAGGCCTTTGTCGTGAATCGCGTCGCCGGAGCGACTACTTACGAGGCTGAATGCACTGAATGAACCCGTCGGCCGTCGCAACGACCATACGACCCAACAGATCGGTCTTTGCCCCGAGCTCTGCGTCTTGACCGAGAATGAACTGGAACCGACTCACGTCGAGCATCCAATCCGACTCACCGTCGTGATTGCGCAAGGAGTGAATCTGACCGTCGTCGGACAGCGCGAAGCAGTGCAACGCGTTCGCCGCGAGGACTCGGTGAATACCCTTGCGTTCCCACTTGAACGCGCCGTCGTCCTCACCGAGAGCGATCACGTTCGTCGACACGGAATCCGGGTCGCGATCGTCACGCGTCGTCGCGTAGACGAAATCACTGTACGGGAAGATCGCCCCGACCACGGGAGCCCCAGCCGGGTAGATCCAACGAGGTAGCCCACGGAACTCCTCGAGGCAGTACACCTTGTAGTCCCAGGATCCGACGTAGACGCGGCCCTTGAAGAAGCACGGCGACATGACGATCTTGCCACCAGTCTTATGGACCCAAGAGTCTCCGTCTTGGTAGCCCGCTCCGGTGTTGTGACAGTAAATTCCGCCGTCTTCGCTCCCGGAATAGACGTTCAACCGTCCCACGGTCGGGGTCGAGACAATCGGCCCGTCGGTCAGGTAGGTCCACTGCTCGATCTGACTCTGCTTACCGAATGCGTACACTCGGTGATCCCAGGTCCCAACGAACAGGTTGTCGTCCGCGACAGCACACGGTGTCGAAACGGAAACGCGGGTCTTGATCTTGTAGACTTCGAGACCCACTTCGTCATCGAGAGCGTGGATCAGATCGTTTTGGACAAGAAACAGCTCTCTTGTCCGACCGACGGCTTTCAAGTCGTCGCTGTACTCGTAGACCGACGGTCGAAACTCAAGCCGGCCGGTAAGGTCAAACGTCCATTCGACCAACCCTGACTCGCCGCTGACCTTGATCAGTTTGTACTTGCCGCGACTGCCTTCGGTCGTGAGGTATAGGTTGCCGCCGAGAAACCAAAGTTGCTCGATTCGGTTCCCGACGTTGTAGGACCACAACTCGCGCAGGCGTCTCTTCGCCAGATCGTCGTCGGAGATCTTCATCGCCTGCCGCATGTCCGGCCGGTCGCTCCCCTTCGGCGTACTGTGAGACATCGTAGGCGACCCCCCAGAGCAACCAGCCAGGAGCAGGCTTAGCACAAAGGCCAAGGCACTGGGTCCGGGGCGGAGACTCGGTCGCCGTACGCCATGATCAGGCGTCGTCGTCTTGCTTCGCACTCGCATCATTCCCTTCCCGCGGTTCCTGCCCCTCTCGGGGCGGGTCCCATCACTCCTCTTCGAGGTATTCTCCCAAGTTGACATTGTGTCGTCTCTCGTAACTTGAAAGCCGTTCGATTCTCCGCAAATCTTCGTCGATCCGATTGACCAACTTGTAGATGTAAGGCTTTCCGTCACGTCGGTCTTCGAGGTCCCTACGCATGTCGTCCCAGGACCCCTCGTAGAGTTCGTCGCGAAGGATCAAAAGCTGCGACGCTTCGGTGTCGAGCGAGTTGGCGAACTCTGCGTGTGTTCGATCGAGTTCTTCGTCGCCCGGCCCAATAGGCCCCAGTTCCTGATCCGCGCTCAAGCATCCCTCTTTCCGAGCCGCACGATCGCTCGACGTATTGTTTGGCAGAGTCGTACTACCTGGCCGAGCCGCACTCCCTAGCAACGCTTCACTCACTAGCTGAGAAACGCTGCCGAGACGACTCGGGGACCCGGACTCCTGGTTTTCCAACTCGGAATCCCCGCCCTCAGTTGCACCGCGCACTCTCTCAGGCTCCGTCGCCGAGCGGTGTTGCCACCACGGTGCCGGCGCTGAATCGAAAGGGGGCACTAGCCGCTCTTCTTGGGGGTCTCGCTAGTAATCGTGACCCACTTCTTGCTCTTGAGTTTGAACTGGTCCAACGACGTGTAGAACTCATCGCCGGGGCGTTCGAAGACGATTCGCAAGACTCGTTCGGTCACTTTGAAACGACCGTCGCCGAGGTTCTCCAAGACGATGTCGTTGACCATGCCGTGAATATCGATCGTGATCGTATCGGCTTCGGAATCGAGCGGGTTGAAGATGGCAACACACTCGCGGCTCGCGCCGGCGGCATAGTCTTGGTATGCGGCAAAGCTTCTCGACGAAGCTAGTGAGTCAACTTTCGAATGGAGCTTTCGACGCTCGAGACGCTCGACCTTCTTCTCGACGAAAGCGAGAGCGAGGTCACTGTATTTGCGCTTCTTGTCGGACTTAGCGCGAACGGTGACGAAGAATTTTTCCGATTGATCACCGGCATTTGTCAGCGTGTACGGGAAGTACCAGAAAATCCGGCCCGACTTCGGAATGCCAGCAGCATCGACTCCCGAGTCGTCGCCCGGATAGATGGTGACCGTGCGCGGCTTCTCAAACTTGATGCGCAACGGATTGAGCTTCTTGCCCTCTTGTGCGGTCCCGACGCTCATGACGAGCACGAGTGCGACGGCGGTCATGACAATGATTCGCGGCACGCGAAAACCTCCTCCTCTTGGCTCGTCGGGTAAGTCCGAGACTCACGGTCCCAACTCACTGCGACGCCAAGACCCGCCGCACCGAAACGCTACGCGTTCCCGGGCGACCCCTGCATTCCTGCTCTATTCCTTCACGGTCTCCGTGGCGACGAACCAAGAGACCGGACACTTCGCGCGAACGCTCAAGCCAACGATCGGAACCGTCGGTCTCGGACGAACCAACGCACGAGAGGCGCGAACCTGCCGCGTCCCCGGTCGGGACGCGATCGCGATCCATCACTCGCACAACCTGCGAGGTCAGTCTTCTAACCCCAGTTCGACGGACTCCTAGGAGTTCCGCCGATGAAGACTTTTTCGCGCGACAGTGTCACCGAACGACCGTTAGGCAGCCCGGTGAAAAGCAACTTCGATTCTTCCCGTCGCCGCCCCACGCACGACCGGCGTCACACATCGTGAACAGCGGGTGCAGAGTACAGCGGCGCGGATTATAGGGAGGACGCGCGCGAAGTGTCAACGCTCAGGAGCTTTGCGGCAGCCCTATCCCGCGAAGTCGAGATTCTAGCAACGCCGCCCAGCCCGCTTCGTCTTCGCAAGCGTCGGCGAAGTTGGCTTCCGCAACAGATTCCCTGGCCTGGTCTTGGGCCGATAGCCGGCGCCCCGCTCGACGTGGCCATCGTGAGGGGAATTGAGCGGAGGGCGAGTAGCCCGTGAATTGGTCGCGGGAGCTAAGGACGGGCGGGTCAGTCGTCTCGTCGAATGAGAGTAGGTATGGGAATCGAGCAGCGTTACCCCTACAATCCCGCCCGATCGGCAATCGAGAGACGGTCGAGGTTGAACGGGGCCCGCGGGGACGATCCGCTTTCGGAAACGATTCGCGGATCTTCGGGCGTCTCGGCGCTACCGGGTCCTAGTGCCTACTGGGCACCGAACAATTCCCGGATGCTCGACGATTACTGAGTGTCCAACGATTTTTCTCGAACCAGCCGAATCTCGCCAAACGCAAGATAGACCCCGCTAGCTGCACAATTGCTAGCTCGGCCACACTCGTGCGGCGCGAAGGTTAGACCCCACACACGCAGCGGCGACACCACGTCCGCAGCAGAAACGCAGCTCGAGCAACGAGCGTGTCGGCCCCAATGGCCCAGAAGGAGCAACAACATGCAGCGACAACGAGGATTCACCTTGGTCGAGCTGCTCGTGGTGATCGCGATCAT
>JAJFFE010000226.1 GCA_021776775.1 Planctomycetota bacterium
CGCGCGAGACCTCGAGCTTCCGGCGGCCAGCACACCCGGAGAAACTCGAAGTAGGAGCAACACGACTGCCTTTCGCCGGGCGCACTGACCTTGAAATCTCGACGCCTCGCATCGACAGCACTTTTCGGCCGCACCTCTCGAAGTTGACACGCGGATGTGATGATACCGGCCAGCGCGCCGGGCGGGGACTCTCGGTGGCGAATCGAGGGGGCGCGCACAAGCTCGTCGGGATTGGAAGGTTCCGTCGAACGCGCGTCGTACTCCTGGCACGAAAACACCTTCCCCGGTGGAGGCGGAGAAGGTGTTTTGGTCATCAGGATCTCAACGTGAGGAGTCGATCAGAGGTTGAAGTCGTCGTCCTCGTCGTCATCGAGTTCCAGGTCATCGAGCGGGCTGCGACCGGGTCGTGGACCGCCACTGCGCGGGGCCGCGGATCGGTCGGCGGAACGAGGGGGGCTGGCGTCTTCGGCGTCCGAGTCGTCGCCGTCGTCGGCCTCTTCGTCTTCACGCGTTTCAGCCTGGAACTGAGCACCCGAGAGGAGAACTCGATCATTCAAGCGGTGGTAGTAGTTCGCCGATCGAATGAGCTCGAGCGCCGTCGTTTCGGGGAACGACGCGATTTCTACGCGAACGCCTCGGTTCATCAGGAAGTGCACTAGGTTGACGAAGTCTCCGTCGCCGGTGACTAGGACGACAGCGTCGACCTTGTCCGCCATGGCTACTGCGTCGAGTGCGATCCCTAGATCCCAGTCGCCCTTCTGTGAGCCATCGGAACGTTCGATCAAGATCTTCTTGCGCACCTCGTAGCCGTTGCGCTTGAGGACCTCGACGAACTTTTCCTGTTCCATCCCGGGGCGCTCGACGATGTAGGCGATGCCGCGGGTGAGTTGGCGACCACGGATCAACACCTGAAGCAGCCTCGAGAACTCGAGCTTCGAGTTGTAGAGGTTGCGGGCGGCGTAGTACATGTTCTGAACGTCGATCAACACGGCGACGCGCTGGCTGGTGACGACGTCGTAACCATCCGGATGTTGATGGGTCGGCTGCTGCCGGCTCGACGCGCGCTCCTCTCGCCCGCCTGAGCGCCGCGCTTCGATTTCCTGTCGACGCTGCAACGTCTCGAGCTGCTCCTCCAGCTCTTCGACACGTGCGACGAGTTCGTCGGGTGACAAATTAGTCACGTCGTTAGAATGGCCGCCGTCATCAGCGGAGCCCGGTGATAAATAGATCATAAGTCCTCCTTGACCGGAATCACGGACACGTCGTCGAGGTAACAACCACGGGTGATTCCGTTGCGCAGACAAAACAGTTTGACGGCAGATTCGGCCTCGTAGGGACCGATGGATTCAACATCGAGAACTACTTCGACCAAGCCGTCAGGATCGACGTAGTAGTGTGGAGTCGAAAATTGGAGTAGCTCGATCGATTCTTCGAGCGAGCCGAAGAGCGGTCGTGACCCGTAGCGGTCGCGAAGCTCGTGAATCTTGTCGTTCTCCGAGTGACACCATGCCCCGTCGGGGCGAGTCTCTTCGAAGAATCGTTGCGTGCACACGGCTATCGGAATGAACCAGCCGTGATTCTCTGTTGGTGTTTTCGCGCCCGGCGCGCCTGCAGTGTCGACTTCGTTCGAAAACGGAAGGTCGAGTGAGCTGGCCACCGCGTTTCTCTGTGTGGCAATTGTGTTGTGCGACGAGACGAGAGCGATGTCTAGCCACTCGCCGCTCAGCGAAGGGAGCGCCCCGTCGTCGGTCTCTGGATCGACGATAGCGGTCGTGATGAAGTGCAGCTCGGCCTTGCCTCGAAACAGCTGACGAAGAATCGTCTCGCACGGTAGGGCGTGGCCCCGTTCGATCGCGCCCATGATTCGAGCACATAGTTTGTGCGAGTTGTCGACCGACTCGGTGAGGTCGAGGTCGACGGCGAGCGCGAGCAGCATCATCGCTCGGTCTACTCGAGGTGAGTAGTGGCGGGACTTGCGATACTCGACGGAGGCGAAAATTCGGTAGAGCTGAAGGACCCAATCGGAGAGGTCCCAAAACCTGAGTTTTCCGGTGACAAATTGTGCAATGCGCTGGGCGAGTTGCGTTTCGCTCAATGCGAGATGGTCGAAATCCGAATGAGACAACTGAACCCGGTCTAGCAACTCGTCGACTTCGGTCAGTTGAGCCCGCTCGACGCACGCGTAGAGATCTTCCATCGTGGCGTGACCGAGCACGAACTCTCGAAGCGTTCGTATGATGTGATGTCGGGACTGTGTCGGCATCGTGGTTTCATAACTCATACTGGGTGGCCGTGGTTCCCGGATCGCGTTGGAGCGATCGGCATTCGTCGGTCACACGTCGTTGCGCTCGGACCCTCCAGGCGGTGTGTTCACCGCTGCACTTGGATTGGGAGACCCGATCGGCTTCTTCTCGCCCGTTTTGACGTTTGCCTACGGCGATCAATCGAACAGCGGTCGGTGGATTTGCTAAACCGGCACGACCGACTTGTCAGACCACGGTCCCCGCGCGACCTCGATGTCACGCACCTGAACGGCAGGAGGAACCAACGTCAAGCGGATGATTCTAGTCCTGTTGTCGCCAAATCTACATTCGAATGCCGGACTTTTGACGATATATGGGGCACATACCCTCAGTAACTGCCGGCAGCGACGGTTGTTCCCGTGACTATCTCGACCGAGGCGCTCGCTCCGAGACGGTTTGCCCCCGACTTCATCATGGTTAGGGCGTCGTCAAGGTTGCGTACGCCGCCCGACGCCTTCACTCCCAACTCACGACCGACTTCTGCGCGCATCAGCCGAATGTCGTTCGTAGTTGCCCCCCCGGTAGAAAAACCGGTCGAAGTCTTGACGAAACTCGCTCCGGACTCTCGCGACAAACGGCAGGCGAGTCGTTTCTCGTCATCGTCGAGCAGGCAAGTTTCCAAGATCACTTTGACAGTGCAATCCGCGGCCCGGACCACCTCGAGGATGTCGTGCGCAACGTGCGCTTGCAGGCCGGCCTTGAGCATGCCGATCGGTAGCACCATGTCGATTTCCCCAGCACCTTCCTCGCGGGCGCGTCGGGTTTCGTACGCTTTGACGTCGGTCAGGGTCGCGCCGAGCGGGAATCCCACGACGGTACAGACCAGCACGCCCGTTCCGTGAAGCATGCGTGCAGCGAGGGCTGTATGACCCGCGTTGACGCACACGCTCTTGAAGCGGTAGCGGTGGGCCTCTTCGCAGAGCCTCTCGATATCACGCGGCTGAGCATCCG
>JAJFFE010000227.1 GCA_021776775.1 Planctomycetota bacterium
TCGACAACGGTGTGCTCTACGCGTCGGCCCACGGCTACATCTACGCACTCGACCCCGGCGACGGGTCGGAGCTCTGGTCGAACCCCATGACAGGATTCGGCTTCGGTGTAACTTCCATGGCTACGGTCCGCGGCACCACCGACACGGGCGGGATCGCGCAAGCGGCCGCCGACGCTGCGGCGCAAGCTGCCGCTGGTGCACGCCGCGGCTGAGGCTACAATCTCCGCCAATAAAAATGAGCCAACGATCCCGGGTGGGTTCGTTGGCTCATTTCATTCACGACAAGTTCAGCCGAACGCCGTTACGCGTCGGAGCACTTGTTTTCCATCATCTCTTCGAAGCTGACGTCGCGTGACGGGCCGTAGATGGCCGGCACTTTTGCTCCGGCGATGCGGAGGTAGAGGGCCATCTGGGCGCGGTGATGGATGAGGTGAACCATGTCCCAGTTCAGGTAGACGACGCCGGGCATGGGGCCCATGCCGAAGAAATCGAGCGGCTTCGCTAGCTGTTCACCGGTGAAGCCTTGGAACTTGGCGACGGTGTCCTTGAGCATTGGCTCAATTTCGGCCGCGAGTTCCGCGGCGGTGGCCGGCGGTGGGGTGGGCGGCGTCGGTTCGTCCATGGCGACTTCGCCGTTTTGGACGAGGTCTGTAAAGAACTTGCCGGACTGAGCAATGTGTCGCGCTTGCGTGGCGAAATCCATGATGTCGTCGCACGGCTTGTAGCCGAGCTTGTCGTCCGGCATGGACTTCACGACGCTCAAGAACGACATGTGCTCGTTCTTCAGTTGCATCAAGTAGCCGTCGCGCGTCGCAATTGCTTGCTCGGGTGACATTTCCATCATCGGTAACTCCTCCTCCGCCGATCGACCAGACGGTGGTGCTCTAGGCACACGCGCTGGCGGGCGGGTCATGAAAGGGAAAGAGGCAGGGAAGCGGCATTCGCTGCACATGATCGCCACTGTCGGCATCAGTGCAACATTGGATTCTGACGCAGGGTGAAGATTCGCCGTGAAGAGTCCGGGCCGACCGATGGAGTAGGAGAAGCTCACAGGTTGGAGTTTAGGCGTAGCCAGCCATGGCCTTCAGGTTCTTGCCCCGTGCCCTTCGGGGGTTGAACCATACGCCACGCTGGTGCGTCATCCCGTAACGCGCCGGGACCGCGCGATTGCGGGCGCAAGAGCGCCGTCGCGGCGCCTATGAGGAGAAGCTAGCGTTCTCGGTCAGGCCAACAGGTCGTTCACGATCTTGCCGTGCACGTCGGTCAGTCGGAAGTCTCGACCCTGGTAACGGTAAGTCAGCTTCTCGTGGTTGATTCCCAGACAGTGGAGGATCGTCGCGTTGAGGTCGTGAATGTGGACCGGGTTCTCGGTGATGTTATAGCTGAACTCGTCGGTTTCGCCGTAGACGATGCCGGGCTTGATGCCGCCCCCAGCCATCCAGACCGAGAAGCACCGAGGATGGTGGTCGCGACCGTAGTTCGACTTGGTCAATCGGCCCTGGCAGTAGATGGTGCGGCCGAACTCTCCGCCCCACACCACCAACGTGTCGTCGAGCATGCCGCGCCGTTTGAGATCTTTGATCAGCGCGGCCGACCCCTGATCGATGTCGCGACACTGGTTCTTGATGTCCTTGGGCAAGTTGGCGTGCTGATCCCAACCGCGGATGAAGATCTGCGTGAAGCGAACGCCGCGCTCTGCTAGCCGCCGAGCCAACAAGCAACTCGACGCGAACGTGCCGGGGGTTTCGCTTTCCGGACCGTAGAGCTCGAGCGTCTCTTCCGTTTCGTCGCTGAGATCCATGAGGTCCGGCACCGACGTTTGCATGCGGTACGCCATCTCGTACTGCGCGATGCGCGCGTTGATCTCGGGATCGCCGGTCTGTTGAAAGCGCAGCGCGTTCATGTCGGCGAGTCCGTCGAGCATGTGACGACGACTGATGGTGTCGACCCCCGGCGGGTCGGAAAGATAGAGAACGGGGTCGCCCTTCGACCGCAACGCCACCCCTTGGTGTTCGGACGGCAAGAACCCGGTACCCCACAGGCGGGAGTAGAGCGCTTGCGCTTCCTTGCGGCCGGTCCACGTCGCGTGCAACACGACGAACGATGGGAGATCGTTGTTCTCGCTCCCGAGACCGTACGACAACCACGAACCCATGCTCGGTCGACCCGGCAACTGGTGGCCCGTTTGGATGTACGTGATCGCCGGGTCGTGATTGATCGCTTCGGTGTGCACCGACTTGACGATGGCGATGTCGTCGACGACGGACGCCGTGTGCGGCAGGAGTTCGCTGATCCACGCCCCGTGGTCGCCGTGCTGGTTGAACTTGTAGATAGACCCGACGCACGGGAAGCGCTGCTGGCCCGACGTCATGGTCGTGAATCGCTGCCCCTTGCTGATCGATTCGGGCAAGTCTTTGTCGAACCAGTCGTGCATGGCGGGTTTGTAGTCGAACGTTTCGAGTTGCGACGGCGCCCCGGACATGAAGAGGTAGATCACCCGCTTCGCCGTCGGATGGTGATGCAGCGCCTCGAGGACCGCGGGGTCCGACGCCGCCGCTGCCGACGCGGACGCTGAAGCGGTCGGCGCGGCAAACAGGTTCGGATTGGTGATCGAGGCGAGGGCGGCGGTGCCGATACCGTTAGCCATGCGACTGAAGAACTGTCGACGGTTCTCGAGCATTCGTGGATCGTAGGTGTGTTCGAATGGCGCGCTCATCGATCAGCCCTTCGTAATCACTTCGTGCAGGTTCAAGATCAAGTTGGCGACCAACGTCCAAGCGGCAAGCTCGGCCGGGTCCAACGTGGCATCAGGATTCGATTCGCCGTACGCGATCAACTTCGACGCCGCGTCGACGTCCGCCCGGAACGTCGTTTCGTGCTTGGCGAGTGCCTCGGCAAGGATAGCCCGCTCACGTTCTGTAGGAGTTCGCGCGGTCGCCGCTTCGAACGCGAAGTTCAATCGCTGATTCTGCGACTCGCCGCCCTCTAGCAAGATGCGCTGAGCGAAGGCGCGAGCGGCCTCGACGAACTGGATGTCATTCATCAAGCTGAGCGCAGCGGTCGGGGTGTTGGTCCGCGATCGTCGAACGGTGCACGCTTCCCGAGTGGGCGCGTCGAACAACTGCAACGTCGGGGGCGGCGCTGTGCGTTTCCAGAACGAGTAGAGCGATCGCCGATACAAGGCTTCGCCTTTGTCGCGTCGGTAGTTCGCGGTGTTCGAACTGGTGTAACCGACAACCTTCCAAATGCCCTCCGGTTGGTACGACTTTACGCCCGGCCCGCCCATGGTTCGGTTCAACAAGCCGCCGAGGGCAAGCATGGAGTCGCGTATCACCTCGGCGTCCATCCGAAAGCGCGGCCCGCGCGTGAACAGTCGGTTGTCGGGGTCGCGTTTCTGTGCCGAGGACGTGACACGCGAACTCTGTCGGTAAGTCGATGAGTTGACAATGCGTCGCTGCAGCGCTTTGACGTCCCACCCGCTCTCGACGAACGTCGTCGCCAACCAATCGAGCAGCTGCGGATGCGACGGACGCTCCCCTTGTGAACCGAAGTCTTCAGACGTCTTCACAATCCCGGTCCCGAAGTACTGCTGCCAAAATCGATTCACGATCACGCGCGACGTCAGTGGGTGCGCGGGGTCGACCAACCAACGCGCCAGCCCGAGCCGATCGAGCGACTCGCCTTCCGGAAACGGTGGTAACGCCGCCGGGGTCGAACGCGTGACCACTTCACCGCGGTCGTCGTACTGCCCACGGTTCAAGAGATACGCCGGCTTCGGCTTCGGCATCTCCTTCATGACCAGCGAGACCGGCAACATTCCTTCGACGCGGGCCTTCTCCGCGGTCGTCTTGGTCAACTCACCCTTAGCCTCGCGCCAATCCGGGGCGTGCGTCGCGTAGTAATGGTCGCGCAGCACCGCTCGGTGGGCGTCGGTCCGCTTCTCGGGCAAGTCCGACAGGATGGACGCGATGTCGATGGGCACGCCGGCAACGTCCTCGGCGCTCTTGCGAAAGTAGAAGCCGTGGCCGCCGCCGTGATTCGACACCTTCATCACCAAGTGACTCACGCCGACCGGTAGATCGATCACGACTGTGTCTTGGTTCGCCGCGACCGGTCGATCGACCCGCTTTTCAAAGACCGACTTACCGTTGAGCCACACCTTCAAGCCGTCGTCACTGCCGAGCGACAGGGTCACCTTTCGCGCCTGCGGGGCGACGACCGTGCGCTGCAGATAGGTGGCGCCGATTCCTCCCGGAAGCATGTGAATCTGACCATCGCCGAGTTCTGGATTGCGTTTCCAGCTGAGGCTCTTCGGTGCTTTGGGGTTTTCGGAGGTCACCGGATACAGGGTGGCAACGTCTATCACGCCAGCTTCGGCCAGCTGCTTCTCCGGGCCAAAGTCGGTGTCGAAACCGAGCGCCTTGCTCTTCGCCGGAAACAGGCCGAGCGTGTACCACGGCCCGAACTGAGTCAGCTGGTTCTCACGGTCCGACGTCACCGACAAGCGGTAACGGCCAATGACGTGTTGGCTGCCGTAGTTGAAGCGCAGCTTGGCGCGCAGCTCGGTCCCGCCTTCGAAGCCGAACGGCTGGCGCGCAAAGAACAACGCGTTGTGATCGCTCGACCGCTTGCCGTCTTTGGCCCAACCGGTACCGAGATCACCGTCGATGGCATTGGTGACGTGATAGTTCTTCTGAGAGTAGTTCGCGCTAGCGGCGACGAACTCTACGGTCTCGGTCTTCGTCGGGTCGACCACGGAGACAGCAGTCACGTCGAACTCGCTCAAGACGAAGTTGGTGTGCGCCACGCGACTGGGCCCGCCGCCGGGCAACGTCGGATCGACCAAAGCGTCGAGCTTCACCGCAACGATGTCGATCATGTCGGTGCGCGCGATCACATCGATGGTGTCCTTGCCGGGGTTCTTGCCGCTGACGAGGACCGATCGGTCGGGTTGCACCGTGAACGTCGCCCCCCCCGCCGAGCTGTTCTTTTCAGTGGCAAGCGTCTGCCACAACCCTTGTAACTTGGCGTGCCATTCTGCTTCCCATGCGATTTGCTGCTCATCGAGTTCGGGCCGCGCAGCGGCGAGGAACGCCGTCTTCTCTTCGATCTGGCGGGCTAGCGTGATGAGTTGTTCGTTCTGATCGTCGGTCGGAACCTTGACGACCGGCGCGTGATCTTGCCGGTTGCCGTCCATCGGGTTGTCGACTCCGGAATTGAAGAATGCGAACAACTCGTAGAACTCGCGTTGAGACAGCGGGTCGAACTTGTGGTCGTGACACGCCGCGCAACCGACCGTCATGCCGAGATAGATCGTGCCGAACGCTTCCGTTCGGTCGACGACGTTACGTACGTAGACTTCCTCGACAATGCTGCCGCCCTCATTGGTCGTGACGTTGGAGCGCACGAATCCCGTGGCGATCTGCTGCTCGAGGGTCGGCGCTGGAAGCATGTCTCCCGCGAGTTGCTCGACCGTGAACTCATCGAACGGCTTGTTCTGGTTGAAGGCGTCGACGACCCAGTCGCGGTACGGCCAGATGGATCGTATGTTGTCGAGGTGCAAGCCGTGGGTATCGCCATAACGAGTGGCGTCCAGCCAGTAACGCGCCATGTGCTCGCCGTACGACGGGCTGTCGAGAAGTCGGTCGACTAGGGTTTCGTAGGCGTCCGGGCTGGTATCGGCCAGGAACGCGCGCACTTCGTCGAGCGTAGGCGGCAGCCCCGTCAAGTCGAAGGTCACCCGGCGAATCAGCGTCCTACGGTCGGCCTCTTCCGACGGAGAGAGCTGCTCACCGCGCAAACGGCGCAGCACGAAGGAGTCGATCGGATCGCGCACCCACTCTGCGCTGCTCAGCGTCGGTACCTCAGGGCGCGTGGGGCTGACGAACGACCAGTGGTCTTCCCACGGCGCGCCTTGTTCGACCCAACGCACCAGAAGATCGACTTCGTTTTCGGAAAGTTGTCGAGTCGCTTCCGGGGGCGGCATGCGATCGTCGACGTGTGCTTCGCGAACCCGCTCGACCAAGAGACTGGCGTCGAGATTCCCAGGCACCACGGCTGGCCCGCCGCGTCGATCGCCATAGGCGCCGTCGCGGGTATCCAAGCGAAGCTTGCCTTTGCGCGCGCCACTGTCGGGGCCGTGACATTCGAAGCACTTGTCGGACAAGATCGGTCGAATGTCGTTCTGAAAGCTGACGACCGCGGGGGCTTCGGTCGTCACCTTGGCGGTGGTCCCGTCACGTCCGAACAGCAGTGGAAACGCGGTCGCGAACATCGCCGTGACGGCGAGAAGACAGACGATCGAGCGATTCATCGGCAGAGCCCCGCTAGCGAGAGAGAGTGAATCGAGAGTGTTCAGCGATTATAGAACCCGGGACCGGTTCGACCATGGAAACGGGACGATTGGGGGTACGATGCGTTCCGGCCGCCGCCACACGCAGCCCCACCTTCCGCGCGGGGCCGAGTGGGTTGCGACACCGTTGCGGCTGAGCACCCGTGCGGAGATGATCGATCTCGCGCTGCGGCCGGCCGACCCCGGGGAGAATCTAGCCCATGAACTCTAACGGTCTACTGTACGAGCGTCGGTGCGCCACGCTCATCGCCTCGATCACTCTGCTGCTCACAAGTTGCTCGGCGACCCCACCCCGGCCCGCCCCGCCTCCCGAGCGGCTGCGAATCGCACTCTTCAACATCAAAGAGCTGTCGACGGAGAAGCTCAGCGATGTCGACGAACGCGGCGTCGGTCGCAACTCGCAAGCGCGCGCCGCCGCCAACATCATTCAGCGCGTTCGACCCGACGTGCTGATCATTCAAGAGATCGATCACGACTACGCCCCGAACGCGACCGGCATCGGCGCCAACGCACAGCGCTTCGCGGAGCACTACCTCGCCCACGGCGACCACCCAATCGTGTACGGCCACACCTTCGTCGCGGCGAACAACACAGGCTTGTTGTCGGGCGTCGACCTCGATGGCAATGGTCTCGTCGCGACTGCTGCAAACCGGGGGCAACGGGACCACGGCGGCGACTGCTTCGGGTTCGGAACGTACCCCGGGCAGTACTCGATGGCGGTTCTCGGGAACGTAGAGCTGCGTGGCGACGAGGCGCGAACGTTCCAGCAGTTCTTGTGGCGGGACTTCCCGAGCCATCACATACCGGACGCGATGCCGGAAGCGAAAAAACGGGTGGCGCGCCTGTCGAGCAAGTCGCACTGGGACCTGCCAGTTCGTGTCGGGGGAAAACAAGTCCACCTGCTCATCAGCCACCCGACGCCCCCGGTGTTCGACGGCCCCGAGGACTTGAACGGCCGTCGCAACTTTGACGAAATCGGCTTCTGGGTGGACTACATCGACGACGGCAACGCGCTCTACGACGATCGCGGCCAGTACGGAGGGCTGCGCCGCGGCGCCCCGTTCGTGATCATCGGTGATCTCAACGCGCGGCCGCAATCCACGCAGTCGATCTACGAGGGACGCTGCGCTATAGCGCAGTTGCTGGAACACCCGCGGATTCTCGACACCAATCGAGACCACCCGACGGCGACGTTCGGAGGCGGCTCCCGTGTGGACTACGTGTTGCCCAGTCGAGTGCTTTCTGTCGTCGGACAGGGCGTGTTCGCGCCTGACGCGGCAAGCGACCCCCAGGGCGCGGGCTGGGCGGCCGAGGCGTCAGACCACCACTTGGTATGGATCGAGATTCTCCAGCCGTAGTTGGCGATCCCGTGGGGCCCATTCGCCCCAACTGACCGGGACGCCACTTGCACCGACCGATGTCGTGCGCGAAAGTCGTGGCTCATCCCAATCAGGAGAATGCCTTGTTCCAACGCCACCTCATCGCCGGCCTCGTCGCTGTTTCGGTTCTTTGCCTGCCGACCGTGTCTCATGCGGAGTCGAGTTTCGTCCGCGGTGACGCCAACGGTAACGGCGCGATCGGCCTCGACGACTCGATCATCCTTCTCGACTATCTGTTCACGCAAGGTGCGGCCCCCACTTGCTTGGACTCGATCGACGTCAATGACGACGGCGTCCTGAGTTTGATCGACCCGGTCTTGCTCTTGTCGTACCTATTCGTGCCCGGCACTCCGGCGATTCCAGCTCCGTTCCCTGCGTGTGGTATCGACCTCACGTTCGACGGATTGAACTGTGCCGGCCCCGTCGCGGCGTGCCCCTCGGTCGGCAGTGTGAACCTGGTGGTTCTTCACGCCCAAGACGCACTAGAACAAGTCCCCGGCGTGTTCATCGATGTCGATAGCGTAGGCACGACCTTCGCCGAACGGCGACTGCGCATGAGGCCGGCGACCCTCGAGGTCGACGCGACCGTGACGAGCGGATCCATTGACCTCTCCATGAGCGGATCCGGAGTCGAACTGTTCCTCGACGATGGCACGCCAGTCTCCTTGCCAGCCACTATCGATGTGGCGGATCTACCGTTTGAGTTCCTGGTACACGCACCGGTCTCCGGACAAACCGAGCTGCAGGCGGCGCTCAATGGAACGCCGGACGTCGATTTCGTAGCCATTCGTGCCGGTCGCAGCCCCGGTCTCGCGGGACGATCCCTTGGACAGTATCCCCACTTCGAGTACGTCGACTCGTTCAACGAAGGGTCCGCGGTCGAGGTCGCCATCGATCCGTTCCGTTTCGCGGCCCGCGCTGGCTTTGGGTACGACGCATACCTCGTCGAGCATCGGACCCCGGCCCAGTGGGCGGCTGACGCTACGCTGGTCGACGTGTCCGGCGGAGCCGAGTCCGGCACGGTCACGGCAACGAGCATCATCGATCACCGCGTGACCGGGTGGGCTTCCGGCGTCGACGGTGGTGCGGTCTTGGGTCAAGCGTTCGACGTGGTCTACGACTTCGACGGCGACGGCGCGTTTGGACCTGGGGATCTCATCGACGGCTTTCACGACGAGCACGCCGGCTTCTACGTGGTCAGGAACCTGAACCAAGCCGGGCCGTACGGCACGGACTCCGTCAACTACTCAGGCGGGACGTGGCTCGGGCAGCGCACGTACTACCCCGACAACATCGACACGCTCGGTGAGGTCCCGCTGGTCGTGATCAGTCACGGCAACGGGCACAATTACCAGTGGTACAACTATCTGCAAAGCCACCTGGCTTCCTATGGCTCAGTCGTCATGAGCCATACCAACCAAACCGGGCCCGGCATCGAGTCTGCGTCGACCTCGACGTTGGAGAACACCGACTACTTCTTGGATAACCTCGACACCATCGCCGGGGGAGCACTCGACGGTCACATCGATACGAGTCGCATCATTTGGATTGGGCACAGTCGCGGCGGGGAAGGCGTGACACGCGCCTACGATCGAATCTTCGATGGCGACTGGACGCCGGTTCACTACACGCTGGACGATATCATTCTGGTGAGCAGCATCGCGCCGACGGTTTACCTCGGGGTGACGAACTCCAACACCCACAACACGAACTACCACCTGCTCGCCGGCGCCGCGGACGGTGATGTCAGCGGCTGCCCCACCTCGCCCAGTCGACTCTACTTTCGGTTGGCGCAAGGCGCGGCCGGTAATACGCAGCAGACCTACGTTTGGGGTGCGAGTCACAACGACTTCAACTGTTGTGGGTTCTCGGACGGCACTGGCCCCGGTCTCATCGGGCGGTCGGCCGCCCAAGTGGTGGCGAAGAGCTACTACTTGGCGATCATCGATTACTACGCCCGCGGGAACCAAGCGACGCGGGAGTACTTCACGCGTCACTACTCTAGCCTGCGACCGTCGGGCATCGCGCCCAACGTCAAGGTCGTCAACCAGTACATCGACGCCGACTTCGCCGGCAACGACGTCATCGAAGATTACCAGGCGGAGCCGAACATCAACGTCAGCAGCTCGGGCGGCGCGGTCACGTTCGACGTGCTGAACCTGGTCGAGGATCTCATGCTCGACTCGAACAACAACTTCTCGTGGACGACGTTCGATCCGATGAACGCCATGACGCAAGCGGATCAACCCGACGATGAAGAACAAGGCGTCGTCTTCGACTGGTCTCCCGGTGCCGAGTACTTCTACGAACTCGAAGTACCCGTTCCCAGCCGGGACTTCACCGATGATGCATTCCTATCGCTACGCGCCTGCCAAGGGTCGCGACACCCAAACACCACCGCGCTCGGCTCCGATCTCGACTTCACGGTCAGCTTGATCGACGGAAGCGGCACGACGGGCAGCATCCACATCGCGCCCTACGGCGAGATCACCACTCCGTACGCGCGCACCGGTTGCGGCAGCGGCAGCGGTTGGGCCAACGAGTTCAACACCATCCGCATCCGACTGACCGACTTCGAAACCGACGGCAGCGGAGTCGACCTCACCGACGTCGCCGCCATCCGCTTCAGTTTTGGCGGACCCAACGGTAGCGACCGCGGTCGTCTCGGACTCGACGATATCCATCTCACGAAAGACTAGGCGCTCGTCGATCGTAAGGTCGACTCCAGGAGGGAGTGAGCTTGACCTACCGAACCTTCTATCACCGGGCGGCGACTGACGACACGGTGGAATCCGACGACGCACAGTTCATGGATCGAGACACTGTCATCGCGACGGCCATGCAGATCCTGAGAGACCCGAAGGACTTCTTCGGGGTGATCGATGAATCGGGCACGACCCTACAGTTCCTCGTCGAGGACGACGGCTCGGTGTGGGTCGAGGTACCGCGACCATCCGAACGTGGATCGTATGGAAAACGGATTCCCGTCGAAGACGTCGAACCACTGCTGCTCGCGTTTGGGGACGCGATCCATAACGACAGCGTCACGGGATTCGTTTTCAGACACTGGTAGAGTGCGCGCCTGCCGGCCAGTCGCATCAGCTATCCCATCATCCGCTTGGCGAGAGATGGCGTGGTGGACACGCTCGTCTTCAGCCCGGCGAAGCGCCGTGGCAGTTGGGAAACCTCCGACGTGTAAACCCCGCGAACGTAAGAATCCGTTGACACTGTAAAGTCGGACCACGCTCTCCGGATCGGTGACAGCCGACCCGTCTCTCCTCGCGATGCACCCGCCACCACCACGTTCCGTATCCACAAGTCGATCGCGACACACGGTTTGGTTATATCGCCGCCGCGAAAGTCCGAGCCGCGGTGTGCCCGTCGGCATACGGGTTGCCTAGGGCCCGACGCGAGCGACGGAGGGGTCGTCGCCGCTGTCAGGAATTCAAGTGGAGGTGTGTATGTTTCGTTTCGTGAGATCCGCCGTGACTCCAACCGCACTGCCGTTGCTTCTAACGTTGTGTTGTTCGTTCTCCTTGTGGGGACAGTGCGAACCCTTGCTATGGGAAGCGAACGATCCCGGTGAGGGATCGGCGTTCGGAACTACGGTTTCCATATCCGGTGACGTGGCCGTAGTCGGTGCGCCGTTTCACGACGGAGCAAGAGCGAGCTCCGGCGCGGTCTATGTCTACCGGCGAGCCGGCTCGGACTGGTCATTCGAGACCAAATTGACCGCGAGCGACGGCGCATTCCAAGATCGATTGGGATCCTCGGTCGCGGTATCCGGCGACACCATCGTGGCGGGGGCACCCGGCCGCAGCGTCGGCGGCGTATTCGGTCACGGATCGGCCTATGTCTTTCGCTACGACGGGTCCGCTTGGACTGAAGAGGCGACACTGGTCGCCGCGGATGGGACCTTCTTCGATGCGTTCGGAACGCACGTCGCTATCGAGGACGATGTCGCGATCGTCGCGGCACTGTACGGCGACGCCCCCGGCGCAACGGACTCGGGCGCCGCGTACGCCTTTACTCGAACCGGCACAACCTGGAGCGAACAGCAGAAGCTGATTGCGAGCGACTCCGAGTTCGCGGATCGTTTTGGGAATTGCATGGCTCTCCACGACGACGCACTCCTGATCACCGCCCTCTTCGATAACGAGGTTGCCCCGAGCGCGGGGGCCGCCTATGTGTTTCGCTTCGTCGCGGGAAGTTGGATCGAGGAGCAAAAACTCACGTCGCCGACTAGCGGCCAAGATCACTGGTTCGGAAACTCCGGTGATCTCCACGGCGACGTCGCGGTCGTCGGCGCCTACTTCGGCGGCGAGGTCGTGGTCTTTCGCCACGTCGCCGGAGTTTGGGAAATCGAACAAGAGATCACGCCACCACCGACCGAGTTCACGTCGACGGCGTTGGCCGTCGAAGGCAACACGCTGTTCTCGGGTGCAGCCGGCGCGGGCGCATCGGGCCCCATCGAGCCAGTGCACAGGTTCGAGTTCGACGGCACGACGTGGTCGTTTGTCGAGTCCTTGGCGGGAACTCCAGGGCCGACCTACGTCGGGTTCGGCGATGCCCTCGACATCGAGAGCGGTGATCTTGTTGTCGGAGCAAGGCTTGCCGACGGATCAGCACCGGAGTCGGGTCTGACGTACTTCTTCGGAGATCGCTCCTCCTGCGCGCCTTTCGTTCGCGGAGACTGCAACCGAGACGGCGCCAACGACATCTCCGATCCGGTGTTCCTGCTCGCGTTCTTGGTCGCCGGTGGCGCGACTCCAGTTTGCAGCGACGCGTGCGACGGCAACGACGACGGAGCGATGGACATCGCAGACGCGATCACCATGCTCGCGGCGACCTTCATTCCTTCGACTCCTCCCCTAGCCGCGCCCACGACCTGCGGCCCGGACCCCACCGGTGACACGCTCGACTGCGCGGCGATCCCGGCGACTTGTCCGTAGGTTTCGGGACGATCGCATAGAACAACCTCCTTCGTGGCCTTTGGTCGCGGGGGAGGTTGTTCTATGGGGTGAGTCATGCAACGGGGTCTGCGGAGAGCCTCCGTGTTATCCGCGAACCGCGCCGCGCACCGGGCCTCTGACTTTTCGGCCGCGCCTCTGGCCCCTGGTTTCGCCGAGTGACATTGCCAGGTAAGATCAGCGGTCGAAATGGGCACGATCGATGACGAACCAAAATCGACGTTCTGAGAGGAGGACGAGCGATGCGGACACTGACGATTCGGAGAGACAAAGGGTGGGCCGATCGCCTGCGTAGCTACCAGATCTTCGTCGACGACGCCGACATTGGACTCCTGGCCCCAGGTTCGGAACTGCAAGTCGAAGTGGACGACGGAAGCCACTCCATTTACGCGAAGATCGACTGGTGCTCCAGCCGCCAACTCGAAATCGAACCGAGCTCCCGCGATCGAACGGTGACGATTCGAAACGCGCTGCGCGGTTCGCGACTCCTGCTCGCGCTGCCGTACATCCTCTTCAACCGCCGTGGGTACTTGGTCGCGGAAGTCGCGTAGCAAAACGCTGGGCAACCTGTTCAGACTCCCGCACACACGGGCCCCAGCGCATCTCCTGGTAGACTTCGTTCGGGAAAAGCCTGTCGGGGCTTTGCACCGCGGGGGAAGCGACCCGAGTCGGAACGCTCCGATAGCCCGCGCTCCATTGTACGCGTTGATCCGTGGAGCTTTCTTAGGCGCAAGGAGTGCATGCTAGGAATCCCGTTCGTCTGGCGAGTCGCCGCCCTGCTCGCCGTCTCGGTGATCGCCGTCTTGCTAGATCGCAGGAAGCCTGTCGACCAGCGGCACCGATGGCGTGAGTACTCGGTCTTGCTGCTCGCCGCGGCGGCTGGGGTTCTCACGGGAATGTCGATCGATGCGGTCACTTCGACGGTGTCGCCGGAGTACTTCCTCTACGGCAAGGGCATTACCGCGGGAGCGAGTTTCAGACACGACGTGCTCTCCCTCGGCGCACAAGCAGGCGCCAGCGCGGGCGTTCTCGGCGGGGCCGTGCTCTTGCTAGCCAACCCCGAGCCGCGACGGGCGTTCTCGCTGCTACGGTGCGCCTGGTTCCCCATTGCCGGGGCCGTGGTCTTGGCAATCCTGTTCGGACTCGCGCAATCCCAGTGGGGCTTGGTGACCATGCAAGGGGTGGACGAGTTCTTGGACCCACAAGCCGAAGCGGCCTTCACGACCGTTTGGGTCACGCATCTCGGCGTCTACTCCGGAGCTCTGCTCGGCTTGCTCGCCGCCACCATGCTGGTCCGAAAGGGTAAGATCGCCCGTTCATCGACAACTGACCGGGATTGAGATTGATTCGCAAGTGTCGAGTCGAGCATTCGTCAGTAACATCAGTGCAACCATCGAACCGACCGTCGGCGACTCGTTCTTCAACCGCAAACCGAAGCCCAAGCGTATGCGCCCCTCGAATGCCCACCGACTCCAGATTGCTCAGCAAGAGCTACGCGCGCATCCCGCAAGCGCGACTCGGTGGCAATGGCACGTCCGCTGGAAGGTCCTCAAGTTCATCGTCGCGGTCTACGGCCCGCGGTCGGGGATCTCGTCTCGAGACGACTCGCGTTCGGCCTTCGACACCACGCCGAGCCGAGACGCCGACGGGACGTACTCGTCCATCAAGAGCCCGGCCCACATCCGAGCGTTGCTGACGCGAATCACCGCCATCAACCGCGCTGCGAAGTCGGCCGTTTCGGTTTCACGAGAAGTACAGCCTGAGTTCCGTTGATCATCTCTCGATTACCGTCCGCTGTCGGCGCTCGGCACGGTTGGCGCCCTTTCGGGCGCGCAACGACTCGAGCCCATCGCAGATCACTCAACCCACGACGTTGCTGAAGCCATCGATCGAACGAACGCTTCGAGCTCTGCGAAGAGTTCGTTCGGTCGGCGGGTTGCGATTCGATTTACGATCGCCGAGCCGCTGATGGCTCCGGCCGCGCCCGCTTGGATGGCCTCTCGAACGTGTTCGGGTTTGGAGATTCCGAAGCCCAGCAGAGACGGTGGCGCTTCGATTTCGCGGAGTCGTGCGAGCAGGGTGCGATCGAACGCCACCTCTTGGTCGACGCCGGTGACGCCGGATCGCGCGAGGACGTACGTGTAGCCGCCGGTCAGTTCCGCGATCAAGGCGAGGCGTTCGTCGGTGACCGCGGGCGGCACCACGAGAACCGCGTGCACTCCGTGCTCGCGGGCGCACTCGACATACGGACGCGCTTCGGCGCTTGGCATGTCTGCGATGAGGACCGAGTCGACCCCGCTGTCGGCGGCCTGTTGGTAGAACGCCTCGCAGCCATGGACTTCGACGAGGTTGGCGTACACGAGCAACCCCACGGGCATATCGGGGTGAGCGGCGCGGACCTCTCCGAGGAGCCGCCAACAATCGGGTGGTGTCACTCCGGCCTCGAGCGCGCGCACGTTGCCCGCCTGCACGGTGGGTCCGTCGGCGACGGGGTCGCTGAACGGGATGCCCAGCTCTAAGGCGTCAGCGCCCCCGCGAATCACGCTCTCGACTATCAGTCGGCTGGTCGCGAGATCTGGATCTCCTAGGGTCACGAACGGGACGAAGGCGCCGCGGCGTTCGTCGCGCGTTCGACCAAACATGGCTGCATAGCGATCGCTCATGCGGAGCCCTTCAAACTGCGAACGTGCTCGAGGTCTTTGTCACCTCGACCGGATAGGTTCACGACAAGCGTGCACGGTTCGGTCGCCGCGCGAGCGCGATGAACGGCGTAGGCGAGGGCGTGCGCCGATTCAAGTGCGGGGATAATGCCTTCGCGGCGCGACAACTCCCCGAACGCCGCGAGGGCGTCGTCGTCGGTAACTCCGACGTACGTCGCTCGCCCCGTTTGCTGAAGATGCACGTGCTGAGGACCCACCGCAGGGTAGTCGAGACCGGCGGATACCGAGTGCGGCTCGACCACTTGACCGTGCTCGTCTTGCAAGATGAGAGTTCGCGAGCCGTGCAAGATCCCCGGCGTTCCATGAGTCAGGGTGGCGGCGTGCGCCGACGTGTCCAGTCCCCGGCCCGCCGCCTCTACTCCGACGAGTTCGACATCGGCGTCGTCGATGAAATCGGCGAACATGCCTATCGCGTTCGACCCCCCACCGACGCACGCGATCACGGCGTCAGGCAGTCGACCGGTCGCGCTCAAGATTTGCTCTCGCGCTTCGCATCCGATCACCCGTTGAAACTCGCGCACCATGGTTGGGAAAGGGTGCGGCCCGGCCGCGGTGCCAAGCAGGTAGTGCGTGTCGGGGTGACTTTGCGCCCAGTCGCGCA
>JAJFFE010000228.1 GCA_021776775.1 Planctomycetota bacterium
ACGCCCCGCAGCGGCACAAGTTGCCACTCATCGCCTCGTCGATCGCGTCGTCGTCAGGACTCTTGTCCTCGGCCAAGAGCGCCGCGGCCGACATACACTGGCCGGGTTGACACCACCCACACTGAACGACGTCGACATCGATCCACGCGTCGACGACGGCTCGCCCAATGTCGTCGCTCTCGATGCCTTCGATCGTGCGAATGGTGCGCCCGTTGGCAAACTCGACCGGAAAGGAGCACGACCGGACCGCTTCCCCGTCCACGTGAACCGTGCACGCGCCACAGAGCGCCCGACCGCAGCCGAACTTGGTGCCCGTCATTTCGAAACGTTCACGCAGGATCCAAAGGAGCGGGGTATCGCCCGCGGCTTCCACCGTGCGAGGCTCACCGTTGACTGTCAGTTTGATTTCCATGACTTACTTTCAGTACGAGGTAATACCTGGCGGTGGTACGTCGGCGCCTCCCGCAACCCACTCCTTCATCGCGTCGACGAGCTCTTTGCGCGAAACCGCGGGAGCCCGGCGACCCTTGCCGGGCGCCCACGCCCAACCGACGAGAGGGTCTTCGGCCATGTGTCGCACGAGATCAGCGAGGGAACGATCGCCGTTCTTGGCTCGATCGAGGAGTGACTTGGCCAGCGCATGATCGTCGAGCCCCTCCCACCCCATCGAAAGCGGCGCCAACGCCCAGTGCGGCGCCCCCGGCACACCCGCCTCGTCCTGATTGCGCGCCTGATGACACGCCGAGCAGCGCATGCCCGGCACGCCGTGATCCTTCGGTCCGCGCCGGACGTTCATCCGATGGCGGCGACGATCGTCTCCCACGCGAGGAAAGTCCGTCACCGTGTGACAGTTGAGGCAGCGCGGATGTCGCATCACTCGCGCAACGGTTGAGAAGGCCTTCTGAGAGGGAGTCAGCTGCTTCGTGACTCCGAGCCCGATCGAAAACGCCGCGCAACCAGAGGAGACCAACGCGGCGAGCGCAACGACGGCCGCGATGAATCCGATTCGAGTCTTCAAGCCAGCTCTCCGATTCAACTGAACGCAGTGTAAGAGTGCAGCCCGGCCGAAAAGTCAGAGGGACAGTGTCGGCGGACGGCCGGATCATCGCCACGAAAACCGCGAGGATCTTTCGCTCGACGCCGCCGGGTGGTACCCCGGTCGCGATCCATCTATCATTCGCGGGACAGTAGTCGAATCCCAAGGAGGATCTCGTGCGAAACCATCCGTTCTTGTCTCTCGTCTTCCTGTTCGTTCTCTCGTCTGGCGCCATCGCCGAGGAGAAGATCAAGGTGCTCATCATCGATGGGCAGAACAATCACCACTGGAAGGCGATGACGCCGCCGATGAAGGCGACGCTCGAGGCGACCGGTCGGTTCACGGTCGCGGTCTCGACGTTGCCGCACAATCGCGCCAAGAAGGCGGAGTGGGAGACGTGGAAGCCGGAGTTCGCCAAGTACGACGTCGTGGTCAGCAACTACAACGACGGGGGTCGCTGCCGTTGGCCCATGGAGCGTCGCGCGGAGTTCGAAAAGTTCGTCGCGGACGGCGGAGGCTTCGTCCCGGTGCACGCTGCCGACAACTCGTCGGCGAACTGGCCAGAGTACAACGTCATGATCGGGGGCGGCGGCTGGGGTGGTCGAACGCCGGCGAGCGGTTCACTGCTTCGCAAGGTCGACGGCAAGTGGCAAGCGGTGCCCGCTCCCGAGAGCGGAAGCGGCGGACACGGCAAGCGGTGGGAATTCCCGGTGCATACCGAGAAGGCGGATCACCCGATCATGAAGGGGCTACCTGCGACGTGGAAACACGCGGAAGACGAACTCTACAACACGCTGCGCGGACCGTGGCGTAACGCAACGGTGCTGGCGTCATCGCCTTCCGCCCAGACCAAGGTGTTGGAGCCGATGCTCATTCTCATCGAGTACGGACAAGGCAAAGTGCTGCACATGCCCATGGGCCACGTCGGTCCGGTGGAGACGCTCCACTGCGTCGGGTTTCAAACGTTGTTTGCGCGGGGGACAGAGTTCGCAGCGACTGGCAAGGTGACCATTTCGGTGCCGAAGGGTTTTCCCACAAAGGACAAGACCAGCCTAATAGCTCCCGACAAGGTGGAGTGGGGTGTGCGCGCACCGAAGCAGCCGCCGCTCAAGCAACACGCCAAGCGAACCCCCTAAAAATCTACCAAAATTACAGTTACGACACCAAGGCCCTCGGGCGTGTAAATCCGGAGTTCAACTCCGGATTTACACCGCCTACACTCTACCCCATGATTCTCAGGCAAATGGAGAGAGAACTCCTCTCGCAACTCAATGATTTTCCTATAGTTACCGTCCTGGGGCCTCGCCAGGCCGGGAAGACGACCTTGGTGCGCCGCGCTGCCGACCTTCGACTACGTCTCGCTTGAAAATCCCGACCTGCGAAGCTTCGCCGATGAGGACCCCAAGGGATTCCTCGCCGCGCACCCAAGTCCGGCGATCTTCGACGAGATCCAACGCGCGCCCCACCTTCTCAGTTATCTACAGGGCATCGTGGACGAAAACGGCGGGAACGGTCAGTACGTCCTCACCGGATCCCATCAGCTCGAACTTCGACAGGCCGTGTCGCAATCACTCGCGGGTCGGACTGGCCTGCTTCACCTATTGCCGCTGTCGATACCAGAGCTCGATGCAGCAAACGCGAGCTTCGATCGGTTCGAGGAATACCTGTTTCATGGTTTCTTGCCGCGCGTGCATGCACAAAGCCAGCGCCCACACACCGCGTACGCGGCCTACTACCAGACGTATGTGGAGCGCGATGTCCAACAACTGATCCAGTTCAAAGATGCGTCGCTCTTCGAGAAGTTCATCAAACTGTTGGCCGGACGGGTCGGCCAAGTCGTCAACATGAGCTCACTTGGAAACGACGTTGGGGTCAACGCCAAGACAATTCAGCAGTGGTTGTCGATACTCGAGGCGTCATTTGTTGTCTTCAAGCTTCCCCCTTACTTCGAGAACTTCGGCAAGCGAGTCATCAAGTCGCCAAAGTACTACTTCACCGATACTGGACTTCTGACATACGTACTCGGAATCGAGGAGCCTCACCAAGTCACGCGCGATCCACTCGTGGGATCCCTGTTCGAGAACCTCGTCGTTCTCGAAGCGCTCAAGTCTCGATTCAACGCAGGACACTCCGCCGGCCTCTACTTCTTCCGAGACAGTCGCGGCAACGAGATCGACCTGCTCCACAAGTCCGGACCGGACTTGATCGGAGTCGAGATCAAGTCGAGTTCGACCTACCACTCATCATTCAAGGAAGGGTTGGCTCGGTTCTCGAACGGCGTCGCCCCTCTGGCGGGCTCGTTCGTCGTCTACAGCGGAGAGCCCCGCGGCTTCAGTGACGGCGTGAAGGCGATTCCGTTTACGAGGACGCACGAGATACTGACGATTCCGAGGGCATAGGCTCATGAACCAGCGTCTACATCCGACCACTGCCCGGTCGAATCCCTCGTAACGGTCGATACTTCGCCAACGGCGTCGGCTGGGAGGTCGCCGTAGTAGTGCGGCATCGGAGTGTTTCGGCCCGGCACTTCCTCCCAGCGCAATCGACGGTCGAGTACCGTAGGATCGACCGCGAGGAGGACCACGGAATCGTGGCCAGCGTAGAACTTGTCCAAGGTCGCTCCGAGCTGGTCCCGTGTCGACAGGTGAACGAACCCTTCGCCGTCGAGCGACGCGGGACGATACTGATCCGACCAGTCCGACGGATCGACAATGTGATACAGCATGCGCAACTCCCTACACTCCGTTTGAAACGGGTTTGTTACGGCTCGAGAATCCAGGGCTGAGTTTCGCGCTGCACGTGCACAAGCGGCGCGTTCTCCCAGCGGCTTCGCGCCCGCCCCTACGCGACCGTTCGTATCAGATCTTACAAGTCGAGACGCTCCCGTGGAAACACCGCCCACGCGGAAGACAACTTTGGACTCGGCCGCTTGTCATGCTACGTTTGCGTCAAAACCTCGGAGGTGCCATGCGTCCTACCCGTCTGATCACTGGGTCGTCACTGTTGCCGACAGGCCTGCTGCTACTCACGCTTGTCGCCACATCGCCGCCCGTCGAAGCGGGCGGCCCGATAGCAACATCCCCCGGTGACCTGAACGGCGACGGCGGAACCGACGTTGCCGACGCGGTCACCATCCTCGGGTATCTCTTCGGAGGCGGGACGCTCGCCGCGTTCGACTGCGATGGAGATGGCGACGCAGACGTCGACCTCACGTTGGAGTTTGGCGACATCGGAGGCGACGGATCGGTCGATATCGCCGACGCGGTCGTGCTGTTGAGTTTCTTGTTCGGGGCCGGGCCCGCACCCGCCGCGATCGCTTGCTCGGCCGTGACGCCGATCGAGGCGACGCTCGCTTCCGGTTGGGATTGGTCGCTGCCCGCTTCCGCCGGCCCCGCCACGAACTCCGGGTTGTTCTCCGAATCTCTCGATCCTGCGTTCAACGTCAACCTGCGTAGTTTCGACGTGACGTGGCGGCAACTCGAACCGACACAAGGAAGCTTTGCGACAACGGCCACCGGCGGCGCGCAAGGGATGTCATTCCCTTCGTTCGACGATCAACTCGCCGCTCCGGGCGACTTCTGGATGCGGCTCTGGACGAGCGGAGTCGATTGGGCGCCAACTTGGGTTCCGGCGGCGTGCAGCGTCACGGCGGCGGGAACCGACTACGACGGACAAGACCACCTTCCGATTTGGGATCCGTGTGTTTGGGACGCCATACTCGACGTCTACCGCGAAGTCTTCCTGGTCAATGATCTTCGTTCCGATCCGCGGCTACGCTTCGTTTACGTGCCAGGTGCGTTTACTTGGTGCGAGTTCGACTTCGACATTGTCACCGCCGCGGTCGACGCCGGCACCCTCACCCACGCCGAGTTCGACGCGTGGTTTGCGTCGGCGATGCAAGACCTCGTCGACCTGTTCAACGGTGAGAACGCCGACCCGGCGGACAACTTTGCGTACAAGCTGGTGTTCACCGGCGAGGACTACCCGTTCGGCCCCGACAGTTGGGGGCCGCTCGATGACCTGTACGCGCTCGACGCCGTTGAATCGGGGATGGGCATACGCACCGGCATCACCGAGCTGTTCAACTTCCACTTGAACCACGTACCGTCGTACGGCTCCACCGTCGCAACCGACGGGCACATCGTGACCGACTCTGCGTGGCAGCTTTTCGACGGGCAGCGAATCATCGCCACCGAGAACGAGTGCTACACCGACTGCGGATTTACCACGACCGAAGTCGAATACGCCGTCGTCATGTCCAACCTCAAGGCGCTGCAGCTGCGAGTCAACTGGCTCTACGTGCAACCCGGCGACAGTTACATGGCCGAATACGCCGACCACTGGGACTTCACCAGGCGGTCCCTCGGGCACGACGCCACCACCACGCCCGACGCGTGGGTCGCGTTACGTGAGTTCGAAGATCGGTACTGGCTCTTCGACGACGCCCACGACTGGACCAACCGCCCCTGGATCAAGAACTACGAACGGTGGCTCGTACAACGCGACGTCGCCCCCGATGGCATGAGCCAACTCGGAACCACCGTGCACAGTGAAATCCTCGAGGCCGACAACGGCACCGCGTACGAAGGACGACGTACGAACGTCGCCGCCGGACAGACCGGTCTCTACTTCGATCTCGATGCGGACTTCCTCGACGGCGGCCCCCACACCGTCGAAGTGAAAGTCACCTACCTCGACGCCGGAACCGGCAGTTGGGCGCTGGAGTACTCGTCGAACAGTGGCGTGCGCACCACGGCGGATGTCGTCGAGACCGATAGCGCCGAGTGGCTCACCGCAACCTTCGCGATCCCCGACCTTCACGCAACGGCAGCGTTCAGCGGACAAGACTTCGTCATTCGCGCGACGGGTGCGGAAGACGTGGAAGCGTGGTTCGTACGCGTGATCCGAGCCGCGCCGTAGGCCGCGCGCTACTCCCCCTTGGCGCGCTCTTTCTCCCACCATGCACGGAGTTGTTCGATGTGGGCGGCGCGGGTCTTGGCGTCGCCTTTGTAATCGAAGGTGGGGATGCGGCCGACGGTGATGCCGGCGATGGCGCGGTAGACGTTGAGGCGGAACTCTTCGTCGCGGTGATTGAGGTCTTCGAGTAAGAGCGGGATGGCGTCGCGGGCGCCCATGCGGATGACGGCGTGAATGACGCGTCGTTTCAGGGTGAGACCTTCGCCGGCGTCTCGGTAGTGCTGCAGGAGTTCTTCGAGTTTATCGACCTGCTGCTTCTCGCCGATCTCCATGACCGCTTCGACCGTCGTGACCCAAGCGAGGTACTGGTCGTCGCTATCGAGCGGGCGCCCGACGATGTCGGCGAGCCAACGGTCGATGAGTTTCGCGAGCGACTTACTCTTCACGCCGTTGCGCACGCCGATCAGCCCTTTGACGATCTCGTGTTTAAATCCGGGATCGTAGCTACCGACGATCTTCTCGAGGAACTTGACCAGCTTCTTGCTGGGACGCAGTCGGATGGTGCGCATGATCTGGGTGCAGTGCAGACAGGTATCCAGCTCTTCAATGTAGACCCACTCGCGGCCGAGTTCCGACTGCTGCTCGCTGCCGGGTCCCGTAAAGATGACCCGCGAGGCGGGGTTCATGGTCAGAAGCATGGTGGCGCGGTTGAGAATGAGCAGTGCGAACGATGTCGAAACGCGCGGGTTCTCGCCGTGGCTGCCGCCGTCGGGCCAGTTGCCCGGCTTCTCTTGCTTGCTCACCAAGTGCTCGGAGACTTCTTCGTACCAGTCGTGCGAGCCGAACTTCTTGACGCCTCCGATGTCGGCGACTTTCTCCAAGCTGTACATGCCGTAGTACGAGTGGGTGCCGCTCCAGTTCTCCATCATCCAGCCGTAGCCGTCACGGATCGATTCGTTGAGTTTCTCGCGCTGAGGACCGGTCCAGATGCGATCGGTGTACTTGCGAATCAAGAGCATGCTGGAGAGGCCCGAACAGGTCATGTTCCACGTCGAGCTGCCTGGCTTCTGATAGCCCCACCCACGGCACGCGACCTTTAACCCCTCGACGCCGATCATCGGATCGTAGTCCTTCGGCTTCTTCTTGACGCCCGTTCGGCCGGCCCCGGTGTCATCTCCGGCGCCCTTCTCTTCCTTGTCCTTCTCTTCTTCGACGACCGTCACTTCGCCGCGTCCACTTTCACCCTTGGGGTAAGGCGTCAGCCGTAGCTCGGTCGGGCGGCCATCCTTCATCTGATTGTCGATGAAGTACTGCCCCATCTGCGCCCACGCCTCGATCGGGACGCCAACTCTCCGCTTTGCGCCGATTCCCATGGCAAGCGCCGCGAACTGTGTGCACGAGTTGTCGACCGTCTTGTCGGACGGCAGGTATCGGAACGCACCGTTACTCTGCTGGCTCTTGAGCAACTGCAGAACGGTGCGCTTGAGCTGATCGCGGTACTTCTTGCCGATCGCGGGGTTGTCCATGATGCGATCGCGGTTCTTCGGCGGCGACAGGATCCAGTGGTCGTACTCGAGTTGTGAGATCGCCGCGTCTTGGGCAAAGACGGCGCAGCACAACGCGTACGTGTTCCTTTGACCGCGCAGGTTCTTCTTCAGGTAGGCGTAGTTCGCTTCGATGAGCGGATGGTCGAGGCTGACCCCGGCCACGACGAGCGCGTACGTCTCGAGGGCAACCTGCCCGGCGCCGGCGCCGGACACTTGGTTCTTCTCGATCTCACGTAGCAGGAACGCCATGCCGTCTTCGATCGCTTCGTCGATGGCCTCTTGCTTGGAGAGGTGCTCGATGATCTTGGTGTTGACCAAGATCTTTTTGTGACCGGAGCTCGTGGCGTGGTCGTACTCTTTTTCGCACGCCATGACGCCGGCGGGGACCAACTCGCGTCGGCCACTGCCCGGCGGCAGCCACTCGAACTTCAATGACTCGGCGCCGCCGCCTTCGTACCACTCGACGAGGAACGGATGCCGCCCCGCCTTCAGCACCACGGTTCCATCTTTGGGAGTGGCGCCGTGGTTGCCGTCATGGTCGACGACCACTTGGCCAGCGATGGACAACCGCGACCCGTCGTCGCTCGTCAAACGGAACTGATACTTGCCCGCCCGACGAATGAGCAACCAACCGTGCACGCGCGCGTAGAAGTTGTCTTTGAGCACCGTGTCTTCGCCGGTGAAGTTGACCTCTTGCACCGTCTTGGAGACGTTCGGTTTCTGCTCCGGCATCATCTGCGGGAGGCGACTGACTTTCTTGCCGAGGTCGTAAACCTCGAGGATGGCACCCGGAACCAGTTTCGACTTCGGGGTGTCGGCAGTCGCGGCAGCCGACGACCAGCCCATTGCCAGCGAGCCTGCGACAACAAGAGCGGACAGAGTGAGAAGGAGGCAGCGATAAGTCATGGCGCGGGTCCTGCGCTATCGAAAGCACCTGAGAAAAAGAGCAACAACGTAGCTGAGCCTACCGAAGCTCGGAATTTACCACACTGGCGCGGCCGGGTTCTACCGCATGGGACGAGCACCCGACGGCAGACCGTAGACTCTCGACTTACGTCGCTGTCGACGCCGGTGTTGGAGGGCACTCCACCTTGACTCTGACCCGGTCGTCCGTACGCTCCCCCGAGTTACGCCCATTTCGCGGCCAAAAGGAGTTCCGAGCGATGCCGATCCACCCGACTGCCCACGTCGACCCTTCGGTCGATATCCATCCGTCGAACGATGTCGGACCCGGCGCTATCGTCGAGGCAGGCGTGACCATGGGCGAGAACAATCGGCTTCACGCGTACGCGCAAGTGTTCAGTGGGACAACGCTCGGTGACGGCAACACGATCTTCTCCGGCGCGATGATCGGCAACACGCCACAAGACGTCTCGTTCACCGGCGAGCCGAGCTTCACCGTGATCGGTAACGGCAACACGTTTCGAGAGCACGTCACGATTCACCGTGGCACCAAACCGGGAACGACGACGGTGATCGGTAACGAGTGCTACCTCATGGCTGCCGCCCACGTCGCGCACAACTGCCAAGTGGGCAACAACGTGACGTTCGTCAATGCGGCCATGATCGCTGGGCACGCCGAAGTGGGCGATCGCGCGTTCCTGTCCGCGCAGATCACGGTTCATCAGTTTGTACGCATCGGCGCGCTGGTCATGTTCAGTGGACTATCGGCGACCAACCAAGATATTCCGCCCTACGTGATCGCCGGCGGGCGCGGCGCGGCGGCGCAAGGGGTCAACGTGGTCGGTTTGCGCCGGGCTGGTTTCTCGGCCGAGGCGCGTCGCTCCGTGCAAGACGCCTTCAAAGTGCTGTACCGCAGCGGCGTGCCGGTACCGGAGGCGGCCGAGAGCTTGGCCGACAATCCATCGCCCGAAGTGCAGACCATGGTCGAGTTCATTCGCAGCTCGACGCGCGGCGTGATTCCCGGTCACGCGAAGGCCAGCTCCGGACCGCGTTAACCTACCAAGCGCCCGCAGTTGGAGTTACCGCACCGGGTTGGCCACCGGCGGTGCACGCGGTACGATGGGGGCTGTCTGAGAACCAGAGAAGCTCTGAACCCAAAGACAACTCTGATACCAAGAAACACAGCGACCGTCAGCATCGCGTGGCCCATTCGGGTCGCACGCCCCGCCCACACCGCGGGGCAACCGCAACGTCGAGCCCAAACAACTCGCGCTCGCGGCCAGTGACGGACAAGCCCCACGTCTTCGGAGGTCCTATGCGGCTCGCCTCGATCCTCGTTCTATTCGTCACGTTCATCTGCTGCCAAACGGTCTCTGCCCAAAACACGCTGCGACTCTCCGGGCCGGGCACTTGGGCCGACCAAACCCAGCCGTTGGTGCTCGAAGTTCGCGTCGATAACGATGCCGACGTCGACCGAGTCCGATTGGCGATCGACCACGACGAGACCCAGATCACCCTCGACGACTTCACTGTCGACATCGCCTCGGGGACTCCGTTCATCGAGTTCTTCCCCGTCGAGGGCGGTGTCATTGCACAGATCATTTTCGATACTCCGTTGCTGCCGGCAGCAAACACCTTGCTGGCCACGTTGACCTACAACGCGGTCAGCCCGACGGCGGTGCAAGACGTCGTAGCCGTGCAATTCGTCGACGGCGTCCATGGAGACCCGGCGATCGATAACGAACTCGAGCTCGTCGGCGGAAGCGTCGTGAGCGCGACCACGGGATTGACGTTCGAACAATACGTCGCCGGCATCCTCTCGTTCACGTTGGGCACCACCGATATCTCAGTCGGCGCGACCGGAATCTCGACGGTGTTTCTTTCAACCGACACTCCGGTGCAAGGCTACCAATTCGCGGTGGCCCACGACCCCGCCGAGTTGGTGCTCGAAGATGTCAATCTGCTGGGTACGGTGACGGAAGCACTCGGTGCCGACTTCATCATTCCGGAAGTGCTAGCCAACGGTGCCACCATGGCGGTAATCCTCGACTTGGAGGCGCCGTTCGAGGGACAGATCATTCCGGTCGGCAGCCAACAAGCGATAGGCCAGCTCGAGTACTCGTGCGTGGAACACCCGCTCGGGACTCCGCCCGTGGAGTACGCGATCGATTTCATCGACGGGGTACTGGGCGCGTTCCCGGTCACCAACATCATCGTGTCCGAAGCGGGCGACACCGTGCAGCCGGAGAAGTTCGGAAACGTCGTGCGCTGCTTGACCGCCCCGCTTCCCACCGACGTGCAGTACTTCGCGGGTCAACTGAGCGGTGATGCCGTGGTTGCCGCGGAGGGAATTCCAGGAGGCGCCGTCGACGTCGGGTTGTTCTACACGGAGCCACAATTCGCGATCGACGCGTTCGACATCTCGTTGAGCATTCCGTGTGAGCTCGGCTTCGTCGGCTTGTCGATCGTCGGATCGACGCTCGAATCGGTCGGCGTGGAATTCATCTCGACCGAAGTCGACGAGGACGCAGGGGACGGCGACGGGTGCGAGTTCACCGCACTGATCGTGATCGACAGCTTACCACCGTTCGACGGCCAACAGGCGCCGGCGACCGCCACGCCGCTTCTGCTCGGGACGCTATCCGGGACCATCCCGATCAGCTCGCCGTCGGGGACCAGCTTCCCGATCGAGTTCATCGACGGGCTCGACGGCGAATCCGGTACGCCGGTCGACAACCAAGTGCAGATCCTTGGCTTGAACTACCCCGCCGTCGGCACGGCGTCGAGCGTCGAAGTCACGCTGCCCTCTGGCACACAGTTCAGCCGCGGCGACTGCAACAACGACGGTGGCTTGGATATCTCCGACGCGATCTCGTTCCTAGACTTCCTCTTCGGAGGCGTGGGAACGCTCTCCTGTGACGCGGCGTGCGACTCCAACAACGACGGGGGGCAAGACATCGCGGACGCAATCTACGCGTTGACGTTCTTGTTCGTGCTCGGCCCCGAGCCCGCCGCGCCGTTCCCGGGCTGCGGGCTGTCCGCGGGCGAGCCGTGCGCGTCATTCTCGAGCTGCCCGTAACGTAGGGTCGCCTTTAACGATCGCCGCGCGGTCGAGAGTAGGCCGTGACGTACGACGGAGTCGCGATGTCGGCGGAGAGTTCCTCCGCCGCGACCGGACTCCCTGGCGTCAACCCGAGCGGCAGCACCCCGGCCCAAATCGGCAGCGACATGTCCTTCTCTTCATCGACGGGCGGCCCGGTCCGGATCTTGGCCGACGCTTCGTCGATCGGGAACGCTACCACCGTTGTCGCGTCGATCTCGTTTTCACTCGGCATTCGGGCGTCGGCCGAACGGCCCGCGATGACGTGATCGACCAACGCGTCGAGCACACGAGATTTCTCCTCACGGCTCTCCACGGCGCGACCGCGCCCCAGCAATACGACCGATCGATAGTTCATAGAGTGGTGAAACGCCGACCGGGCTAGGACCAGTCCGTCGAGCAGGGTCACGGTAATGCACGCCTCGCCCCCCATCTCGAGCGTGCGTAGCAGGCGGCTCCCCTTCGATCCGTGCAGGAAGACTTCGTCCCCGACCCGAACGTGAATCGTCGGTATCACCACCGGCTGACCGTCGTCGACGATACCCACGTGACAGACCAACGCCTCGTCCAAGATGGCGTGGATCGTGGCCTGGTCGTAGTCACCGCGCGCCGGAATTCGACGGACTTGAACTCTCTCCGAACGCGGATCGCTGGTCGCGGACATCCAAACCTCACTTTCGTGGGGGATCGTCCGCGCCGGCGTGACCACTGTCAATCAGCAGCCGGCAATCGCCCCTCGAAGCTTGTTCGTACTCCGTCTCGAGCGACCCAAACTCACGCCGGGAATAGCTCGCGCGCCTGGTCGCGACCCGGCGCCGGCGTGCCGTACTCGCTGGCAGTCACGCGCGCGAGTGCGATGACGTGTTGCCACCGGAGTTCCGGCACGGTCGAGGCAAACTCACCCTGCACAGTGCGGAAGTACTTCTCGGCGTGGAGCGATCCGTCTTCCGAGACGGCGTAGCCGACCAGTCGCTGAAACACAGGCTCCACCGGATGGCCGCCGCCGGCGTACGCGGCGATCAATCGAGACGCTTGCCGCTGATCGCGGCCGGTGACCGCGTCGTCGAGTTGACCGAGTATTCGCTTCGGATCGGTGGCGTCGACTTCAGTCGCGCCTCCCTGGTGAAACGGATCGTCACTGACCTGGCGCTTTTGCCCCGCGGTGTGGTACGCCCCGACGATCAAGCTTGCGATGGCGTTTCGCGTGTTACTCACGCGCGCAATCGCCCGCCACGCGTTCACCGAATCCGCCGCGTGTACGCCGACAGACGCCCCGTGCACGCTCCCTTTCGAACGACCGTACGAACCTTGATCGTTACGACCGGGGTCGTGCAGCAACAGGCTGGTTGCCGCGAGCGACATCGCTTGGCCGATCGACTCGGCGTCGAACCCTTCGGCGAGTGCGCTGGCCACGGCCCGCGCCGCCTCGGCCCGGGAGCCGCGGAAGATCGTCTTCGCGAGCGCTTTCACCCACGCTGCGTCACCCTTTTTCTTGCCGATCTCACGACCGAACAGGGCGTGCTGCTCGAGCAACTCCGGCAGCAGACGACGCAGTTCACTCGCGTGGCCGGCGTCTTCCCGCTTGACGCAGAAGTGCACCGCTTGGCGAAGCAGCGTCTCTGCGTGCTCCATTCCCGTCAACCGAAGGACATCCCACGCGCGCCACGCCAAGACAATGCGGTGCACTTCGTAGTCGTCGTGCACCATAGGTTGCATCGCTTGGTACGCCTGGGCCGGATCGGTCGCGACCATGCGGGCCAAGTACGCCTCGGCGCCGGCCATGTCGCGCTGACGCGAGCACCCCCTCAATCTCTTGGCCGCCTCTTCGAACGAAACCTTGGCCGGCTCGACCTTGTGCAAACGTGGCTTGCCGACGAGTCCGGCGCCCTGAATGCGCGCCGTGTTTCGATAGAGCACTTTGAAGATGGGCAACGCCTGCTGACCCGACGGTAACTGCTCAGCGATCTCGTACGCGGGGACCAGCGCCATGAGGGTGTGATACCCCTCGTAGTCTTCTCCCGCGAACGCTCGTGCATTGGCCAACGCGCCCGCCGCAACCAACGTCTTCAGCGAAGTCCCGCGATCGAGTTCCGCTTTCAGAGCGGGCTGCAATCGAGCGATCGGAGTTTCTTCCATACGATCGACCAGCGACTCGAGTTCGCCGAACTGCAGCGGATCACCACCCGCCGCAAACGCACTAGGAATGAGGTCGAGCTCGAAGGCTAGGGACGAGCCGACCCCGGCCACCAACATTCCCTTACCGACATCTCCGAGAAACTGCCGACGACTGCGCTTCTCTCGCTTGCTGGTGCGGTTGTCTCGACGAGCCATGGAACACCTTTCGACGCGCTGGATTCGTTTAGGTCCCTATCGACGTAGTATGACTACGCAGTGCGTCGACGCATGAGAAAACCGTCAAAGAGTCACCCACAGACGCGTACTGTCACAAGACAATGTCCTATCGACAGTCCTCATCTGGAATGAGTCTCACCATTGGGTTAATCACGGTGGTGTCGTTAGTTATCCTTGGTGTCGTCGGCGGGCGGCGCCGGTGAGCGGTCGAACGAACTCAGGGTGCTCGTGACGAGGACTCGACCATCGACTCGAGTCGTGATACGAGCCGGCGGCCCGGGTTCGTCGCGCAGGAAGTCGAATCGAGCTTGCACGACGACCCCGTCCTTCTCGCTCTCGACGGTATAGACCCAGCAGTCTCGGGGGCCGTCGAGGAGGTCGACGCGCCGCTCTTCGATTTTGGCGTCGCGGCGAAACACGTCGTACGTAATCAGCTCTTGCCAGCGCCCCGTCACCTCGGCGGTCGTCGTGCGATCAGCCAATCGAGTTTCGACCGATCGCGTCACGGTCTCGTCGGTGGCGGCCAGAACGGTACTCGTCTCGTCTTGCGGCGCCCGATTGAGAGCGACCGTGCGAAACGTCCAACGCGTGCCCACGGGAAGCGCGGCGCGCAACTCTTCAGCCGTGTACGGAAGCTGCACCGACACTGCACTGGGTTCGCTCGATTCGTCGGTCCCGCGCGCGGTGCGATCTTCGGGAGGCGAGTAGGGAACGGGGTCGGCGGCGCAACCCACCACGGTGACCAACGCCCCGACGAGAGCGGCTCGGATAACCGACGACCGAACCTCCCTCTCCGATCTGGCAAGACTTGCACGATTGAACATCAACACTCCGCTCCCTTCGACTGGCCACACGGTATCTCGTTCCGCCGCGCGATAACACCCGCGGCACTCGCGTTTCACGGCGACGCTCGATATCTTGCGCGAACACCACGCAAAGAGTTCGAGCCGTTGACTTCCGACGGGAGACCACTCGGCGTGAATGCGATGGCACTTCGACCCCGGGGGAGCAAGATAGCTATGGGCAGCTCGAGTTCAGCGGATCGGTACTGGCGCGCCAACCTGAAGTTGCTGGCGATCCTGCTCGCCATCTGGTTCACCGTCTCGTTCGGCTTCGGCATCTTGCTGCGCGACACGCTCGATACGATTCGCATCCCCGGGACCGGCTTCAAGCTCGGCTTCTGGTTCGCCCAACAGGGATCGATCCTCTCGTTCGTCGTTCTGGTCTTCGTCTACGCCAAACTCATGAACCGGCTCGACGACTCGATCGAAGACGAGTCCGACGAATCGGAGTCGCGTCCATGACGGTGCAAGAGTGGACCTACCTCATCGTCGGCGCGACGTTCGCGCTCTACATCGTGATCGCAATTCGGTCCCGGGCTAGTTCGACGAGTGATTTTTACGTCGCCGGCAAGGGCGTGTCCCCGGTCGCCAACGGCATGGCGACGGCAGCGGATTGGATGTCGGCCGCGTCGTTCATCTCCATGGCCGGAATCATCTCGTTCGTCGGATACGACGGCTCGGTCTACCTCATGGGCTGGACCGGCGGGTACGTTCTGCTCGCGCTGCTGCTCGCGCCGTACCTGCGCAAGTTTGGCAAGTTCACGATTCCGGACTTCATCGGGGATCGGTATTACTCGCAGTTCGCGCGGATCGTCGCTGTCGTGTGCGCCATCTTCGTCTCGTTCACCTACGTCGCCGGACAGATGCGAGGCGTCGGCGTCGTGTTCAGCCGGTTCCTCGAAATCTCGGTCGAGAGCGGCGTCATGATCGGCATGGGCGTCGTCTTCCTCTACGCGGTCCTGGGAGGCATGAAGGGCATCACCTATACGCAGGTCGCGCAGTTCTGCGTGCTGATCTTCGCGTATATGGTGCCGGCGATCTTCTTGTCACTGATGATGGCGGACAACGTCATCCCGCAACTCGGCTTCGGAGGCGCGTCGGAAAGCGGAACGTACCTGCTCGACAAGCTCGACAGTCTGCACGAGGAGCTGGGCTTCGCCTCGTACACCGGAGGCTCGAAGTCGACCATCGACGTGTTCTGCATTACAGCAGCGCTGATGCTAGGCACCGCGGGACTGCCGCACGTCATCATTCGGTTCTACACCGTACCCAACGTCCGCGACGCGCGTTCGTCCGTCGGCTGGGCGCTGGTCTTCATTGCGCTCCTCTACACGACGGCTCCTGCGATCGCGGTCTTCGCGCGCACCAACCTGATCGACACCGTGTCGAACCACGAGTACGCCACTATGCCGGAGTGGTTCAAGAAGTGGGAAGAGACGGGACTCATCGCCTTCGAGGATAGAAACGGCGACGGGCTCATCCAGTACCTCGGCGATGCTGAGAAGAACGAGCTCACGATCAATCGCGACATCATGGTGCTGGCCAACCCGGAAATTGCGCGGCTGCCCAATTGGGTCATCGCGTTGGTCGCCGCCGGCGGGCTAGCGGCGGCGCTGTCGACCGCGGCCGGGCTGCTGCTCGTCGTCTCAACCGCGATCAGCCACGATTTGCTCAAGCGTTCGATCCGTCCGAACATCAGCGAAAAGGGCGAACTGCTCGCGGCGCGCATCAGCGCCGCCGTCGCCGTAGTCGTCGCCGGCTACCTCGGAATCAACCCGCCCGGCTTCGTCGCGCAAGTCGTCGCGTTTGCGTTCGGACTGGCGGCGTCATCGTTCTTTCCTGCGATCGTGCTCGGGATCTTCTCGAAACGCATGAACAGCGCCGGTGCCATCTCCGGCATGATCGCCGGCATCACCTTCACCGCGTCGTACATCGTCTACTTCAAGTACGTGAACCCAACCGCGACCAAAGACGATTGGTGGTTCGGAATTTCGCCAGAGGGCATCGGTACGCTCGGCATGGCACTGAACTTCGCGGTGGCGCTCACCATCGCGCGATTCACGCCGCCTCCGCCGCCGCACGTTCAAGAACTCGTGACCAACATTCGCAACCCACACGGCGCGGGCCCCGCGCACGAGATCGAAGTTTGATCGGCAGCAGCAAGGCGTGCTGTGGTCTCAGGCGCTATCGCCGTCGCGGTAGACGGCGGCCGCCGCGCTGATCGCGCGGCCGGCTGCGAAGTCGCGACTCACGCATCCGAGCTCCGTTTCCAGGGCCGCGAGGAACGTGAGCACGTTTCGCTCGCGCGCGGTGTGTCCCATGAGACCCACCCGCCACGCGACGCCCTTGAACGGGCCCAACCCGGCACCAATCTCGATGCCGTGACGTGATAGCAGCCCCTTGCGCACCGCCGCCTCATCGATCCCGGCCGGAACCTTGATCGCGTTGAGCACCGGCAAGGAACGACTCGGGATGTACTCCAACCCGATCGCTTCCAACCCGGCGCGGAGCGCTCGGTGGTGAAAGCGGTGCCGCGCGTGGCAGGCGTCGAGTCCCTCCTCGATGACGGCACGCGCCGCTTCGTGAAGGGCGTACGTCATGTTGATCGGTGCGGTGTGATGGTAGACGCGCGCTTCACCCCAGTACTGACGTAGCATCGAAACGTCCAGATACCAGCTGGCGACGGGCGTGGTGCGACGGTCCATCGCTTCGAGCGCGGCCGGAGAGAACGTCAACGGCGAAAGCCCCGGCGGACAACTCAGACATTTTTGCGTCCCGCTGTAGCAGGCGTCTATTGCCCAGTCGTCGACGCGAAGATCGACCCCTCCGAGCGACGTCACCGCATCGACGAGCAGCAGCGCTCCGGCGTCGTGAGTGATGCGCGAGATTTCCTCGAGCGGTTGGTGGGCCCCGGTCGAGGTCTCGGCGTGAACGATACCGAGCCACTTCGCCGCGGGATGGCTTTCGAACGCATCGCGCACTTGAGCGGGCTCGATGGTTTCGCCCCACGGCGCTTCGATCGTGTGCACTGTGGCTCCCGCGCGACTCGCGACGTCGACCATACGCCCGCCGAAGACGCCGGCGATGGCGACGATCACTTCGTCCCCCCGCTCCACGAGGTTGACGACGCTCGCTTCCATGCCGGCGCTGCCGGTGCCCGACACGGCCAAAGTCATGTCGTTCGTGGTCCGAAACAGCGTCCGAAGAAAACCGCGCGTCTCGTCCATCAACTCGAGGTAATACGGATCGAGGTGGCCGACGGTGGGCGCGCCGAGCGCCCGCAGCACTCGCGCGGGAACCGTACTGGGGCCCGGGCCCATGAGGAGACGCTCAGGAGGATTGATCGCGGACATCGTCGCACCTTGCTTCCGGACGGGACCGTGCTAACGGACGGGAGGAGTATCTGGCCGAGAAGATAGCCAAACCTCGACTGCAACGGAACCGACGCTTGCGGTCGGCGTGACGGACCGTGACCATGGGACAGCTACGACTGACCCGCGATAAGACACCCGAGAGAGGGAACCGTGATCAAGATGAGTTCGCACCCGAGACTTCGCTCGCTGACCCGACGGTTCGCTTTTGTGTTGGTTCTTGCGACCGGCGGTGCCATCAGCGGCTGTGCCCAGCATCACGACGCTCGCCTCGTGGCGTTGGAGGCTCGACTCGCGCAGCTCGAGAGCAGCCCCTCGGCCGAGGAAGCGCGCGCGATCCTCGACCGCCTTCCGAGCGGCGAAGAGCGGCTGACGACACTCGACACGCGTGCCGTGACCCTCGGCGAAACGCTAACTCGTCTCGAGTCTGCGGCAGACGAGTTAGAAGAAGCGTCGAAGCAAGCCGCGCTTCTCGTCGAGCGAGTCGAGAAGATCGAGACGATCGAACAACTCGGTAAGTACGGCGCCTTCTTGATCAATGAACGTGAGCAACTGCTGTCGCTGCTCGCTTCCATCGAAGCGGAGTATCGCCAGCTATCTCGCCAGGCGCCGGGGCTGATCAAGGCGCGTGAGATCCAGATCGTGGATAGCAGAGGCAACGTCTTGTTGTCGCTCGGAGAGGACGCGCTCGGTTCCGGCTTCCTCAACATTCGCTCGCAAGGCGGAAAAGACCTCGTATCGCTGGGATCGAGCGATCGCGCCGCGGGTGGTCGCATTCAGGTTCATCACAGTGGCGGCGCACCGGCCGTCGATCTCTGGGTCGACCCCAGTGGCGCCGGCAATCTGCAAACCGCGCATCGCGACGCCGGTGTTCTGATCGATCTGACTCACGACGAGGCCGACGGCCAGCTCGAAGTCCACTCGGGAGCGGGACCGGCGGTCGCTCTTGGGGTCGTCGATGGCTCGAACGGGACCGTGCAGACGTGGAACGCAGCCGGTCGATCGCTAGTGAAGATGGGAAGCATGGCGTCAGGCGGCGGCGCACTGACGGTCTACGACGGAAATCAATTCCCAGTCGTCATGCTCCGAGTGGTCAACGAAGATCTCGGCAAAGTCGATGTGCTCGGACCGAACGGCCGCGCCCGTGAGTTGCGACCCTGAGTCGCGCAGCGCCGGCAAAGTCAGCGGCGGGTCGCAAGCGATCGGATTTCATCAGCGGACGGTTGGTACTCTTGGAACCACGTCCGTAGTCGCACTTGATCGTCGCGCGACAAACGCTCCTTCAACTGGTTCTTCACCGACGCGGGGATGAGGCTGGTGTCCCCGGACGCCAGCGTGTCAGCGTTGTCGATAGCGATCCGCCTCAACTCGGCGTACTCATCGGACGCATCCGACGGTTCGATCAAAACGTCGACCGCTTCGACCACGACTCTCGCTCCGTCGAACGCCGTGGTCAGCGTCGGATACATCGCCTCACTCGCCATGGGAATCGCCGCGACGCCGGCCAAGACCAGCGACGCAAACGCAATCCGCTCAGCTCGTCGTCCGGCGCGCCGGCGCGAACGATAGACGCGACGGCCGGCGGAACGAGTTCCGTCCTCCGACCGATTCGGGCGTGGATTCGCCACGGCCCCCCCTTCTACCCCGCGACTCATCAAACGCCCTTGTATTGACTTACAAGGGCGCCGGTGGCGCTGGGAACACCGAACCCGTTCCGCAGAAGCGAAACCCTAGCGGAGCACGTTCGTTCACCACACCAAGGCTACGATGCTCGATCCCATTCAGCACCGGCATAGGCGTAACCCACGCCGACAAATAGTAGTTGGAACGTGCTCAGGCTAGCTCCGACGGCGTCCGATAATCGAACTGTGATGATGTGACAATTCTTGGCGCACGATCGAAAGGAGAGACACCATGCACGACGACTCGAGCAAGCCCTACCAACTTGAGCTCGGCCCAGTCTCTCTCGAGCTGCGAACCAAAGACGCGCTGTTGCGGGCCGCGCTCGAAGAACGGTACGGATCGTTCTTCTCGCCGGCCCCCTGCGAACACAACAAGGCTCGGTACTGCATCACTCTCAATCGCAAACCGTTCTCGACGCTCGGCGACCCGTACGACACCCGCGTGGTGATCGAGCGTCACGCCGTTCGGCTCGAATCATCGGTACTCTTCGGACAGCTCGATCTCGATCGACGCATCGGAACCCTGGCGGTTCATGTTCATCCGCGCTTCGGAGCCGGCGTCTACCTGGAGAACGCGCTGCGACAAATAGTTCAAGTAGTCGCAGTCGAGCATCACGCCTTCCTGCTTCACGCTGCCGCAATTGCCCATCCGACTCGCGACGAAGTTCACGTCTTCTCGGGCAAGTCCGGCAGTGGCAAGACGACGATCTCTGAACTACTCCGACGACGCAACGGTCGCATACTTTCGGACGACCTCGTCATGGTCGACTGTCGCTCGAGCCGGCCACAACTCATCGCCACGCCGTTCTTCGGCACGTTGCGCGAAGCCGTTCCGATCGCGGGATTGACGGGGCAGATTAGCGCCTTGAACTTCTTGCGGCAGAGTTCGCGCGCCTCTGTCACACCGGTCACCAACAACGCCACGTCGCTGGCGATGACCATGACCAACGTCCCGTTCGCCGAGCCGTTCGACCGCGCGCACCGCGGGCTGCTCCTCGAGACAGTTGCGCACCTCGTGGAGTCGGTTCCGGCACGACAGCTCGCGTTTCGGAAGGACCTGTCGTTCCTTTCACACATCGGCTGGTCCGACATGGCGAACCCGCGAGAGCCGTTCTCCGGTCGGAAACCCCACACTCCGATGCACCGCAGCGTGAACCCATCAAAGACCGACCACACGCAGAACTAACTTCCGAGGGCGCTGATCAACCCCCGTTCAGCGACAGGTTCGCCAGGAGCAACTCCGCGGTACTGACGATCTCGAAGTGCCCCTCTTTCGCAAGTTGACGCGTGAATTCCGAGCTTTGGAAGCAACGGGCGATGATCTTCGCATCAGGGAACTTCCGGGACAGCCACAGCGCGGTTCGTATGTTCAGGGAGTCCGTCCCGCTGCCGATCACAATGACCGGCTCACTCGGAGCTTGACGCAGACTCTCCTTGAGCGGATGCCAATCCTTAGGGTGACGAAGATCGCCGTCGTACACTTCGACCTGGTAGCCATCGCTGAAGCCGATCTGGTCTTCGAAGACGAGCGACAACATCTCGACATCGGCATCGAAGAGAAGCACGCGGTCGAAATGGCCGTGCGCTCGCGTCTGTAGCTCGTCGAGCACGGTCTGACCGAACCTCCCGAACCCGGCGAGCACTACCGCATCGGCCGCAGGTGTCTCCTTGAAGTGCGGCATCAGAACGTCATGAACGAGGTGTGTCGCCGCGGAGCGATACGAGTTGAACTTGGTCGCCTGCGAAAGAATTTGTGACGACTCCAACGTTCGCAGCAGGCGAAGATCGCTGACGTGGACCGAGATCTCCGCAGCGAGATGCGGCGCCCGCTGGGTGATACGAGACGCGGCGTCTAGATTGACATAGTCTTCACCGGTGAGCAGCATCACCTGCGAAGCGAGATCGAGCCGCAACGCCTCGAGCAAAATGTCGCTGCTGAGATCCCCCAGAATGACGTGCGCGCCGTAACGTTCCGCCGCAATCTGCGCGTTCGGATTGTCGACTCGGTTATCGACCATGATCACCGATCGCGATGCGTCGAGTTCGTGCATTCGCTTGAGGTAGAGCATGGCTAAACGACCGCAGCCGCCGACGATCACATGGTTTTTCAAGCGACTCATGACCGCGCGCGGTCGCAGAATACGCCACGCTCCCTCGACCAGAGCGGACGCCGTGATGGTCGGTGCGGCAAAGTAGGCGATCCACAGAAGAGTCATCGCCCAAACCGGCCCTCCCGACGGAACGCCGAGGTCCAACCCACCGAGAACGAACAAGCCAATGGAGTAGTACACCCGCGAGAGCACACCGTCCGCGAGCAGGCGATCGCTGACCTCTGCGCCGCCGAGGAAACCGGCGAGCCCGATGAGGAAGACGAGTGCGAGCAACAACCCGCGCCAGCGAAACCAGGACAACGTCCCACTCAGTGTGTCGATGGAGACACCCGGCTTGGAGACGACACTGCTCATCGTGAACCACCGTTGGGCTGAAAGGGCTATCGATCAATTCGATCAGGCGTGCGCAGAGACTGCAGAGAGTAGCGACGGCTTGTCCCGGGGACAACGTCGCCCCGGTCTGCTACCCTCACCAATATCCATCTTCCCCTACTCGAGAGTGCAGGTTCACGTCATGCGGATCCCATTCGTTTCCTCGACCCTCGTCGCCGTTCTCTCGCTCTCGGCGTCGGTTTGCGCGGGAGCGTGGATCGTCGCGCAAGACGACCTCGCCGCGCAGCACAAGCGACACCCGATCGGCTACAGCGACACCCCGCTCCTGCCCGACTCCAAATACAAAGTCCACGACATCGATCGTCCGCGCCCCGCCGTAGTCACACCAGCCGCGGCGTTCAGCCACAACGCACCCGCGCCCGCGGACGCCGTGATCTTGTTCGATGGATCCAACCTCGACGCGTGGAACGGCGGACCGTGGAAGGTTGCGGACGGCGTCATGGAGGTCAACGGCTCTGGCAGCATCAGCACCAAACGCACCTTCGGTGACTGTCAGCTGCACCTCGAGTGGCGATCACCCAACCCCACACAGATGCACTCACAGCACCGTGGCAACAGTGGAGTGTTCTTGTTCGGTATGTACGAGATTCAGATTCTCGACTCGTTCGAAAACACCACCTACGCGGATGGACAAGCGGGTTCGCTCTACGGTCAGTCGCCGCCGCTCGTCAACGCGGCCAAGAAACCGGGCGAGTGGCAGACGTACGACATCGTGTTTCGAGCGCCGAAGTTCGAAGGTGATAAAGTGGTTCAGAAGGCGCGCGTCACGGTCATTCACAATGGGGTCGTAGTCCAGAACCAGCACGAATTCATCGGCCGCACCGCCCACCGCAGCGTGGCGAAGTACGCGCCGCACGGGCCGCGCGGACCGATCCAAATTCAAGACCACCGCGACAATCAGCCGGTTCAGTTCCGCAACATCTGGGTCCGAGACCTCGGCTCACACGATTGAGGGGACGTTCACACCGGCGATATCGGAGGACGTCCAACCACACCGCAGGAGCATCCGGGGACCACCGGAGGAACCGACCGACAACACCGCCGCCCTGAGTCGTTATCCGGAGTCGGCCGGTACGAACCCGTACTCAAGCCCGATTCAAGACTACACCCAAGCACGGAGCGGTCGTATCGCGAAGGCGTGAAAGCGTGAGATCGATCGACTCTTCATCGTTCTGACTAGCTCCGAGAACGACGAATGCACCGTCGGTTGCCTCGGCAAAGACGAGGGCGTCACCGAACAACCCGACGGGCGGAGTATCGACGACGACGTAGTCGTACGACGCTTCGAGTTCCGCGATCACCGGCACGGTCGTCTCGCGCGTCAGCCGGTGTGCGACGTGCGGCCATTGGGATTCTGAAACGTGCGCGCCGCCGCGCGGCAGCAGGTCGTAGCCGTGCGGTGTCGAGATCATGGACTGCGTCGCGGTCGCCGATCGCTCCATCACTTGCACGCTGCTGCCGACGCTAGAGATGCGGCTGCCCAGCGAACCCACGATGAGTTCTGCTAGCCCCCCGGTGGTGTCGGGATTACACGATCTCAAGTCCGCGTCGACCAACGCCACTCGCTTGCCGCGCAACGCCAGCCGGTACGCAAGCACCCGGGCGATGGTGCTCTTGCCGTCGCCTTGCCGCGGACTCGTGATCACGAACGATTTCAGACCGTGGGTCCGTGAGCGGCGCTCGATCAGCGATTCGACCGGGTAGAGACTCGCGGCGATATCGGTACCGAGGTCGGACCACTCCGAACGGCCGCCAGTCGGCACCACCGCGAGCGGAGTCAGGCCGATCGTCTCGATCAAGCGATCGGACGTATGAACGCGACTGTCCGTGTACTCACGAAGCGACACGCCGCCGGCGCCGACCAAACACGCGATAATGACCGCCCACCACCACCTCGACGGCAACGAAGGGTGGGCGACCGGAACCGATGACCGCGCAACCTCGTAGGGAGCGACCGGGCCGGTCTTCCACAGCGCGCCGGTCTCCAGCCTCGCCCGCAGTCGTTGATAGCGAGCTTGGGTCGTCTCTGCCTCGGCTAGGGCACGCTCGAACGGGCGAACGGCAGCCATGGAAGCGCCGAGTGACATCGCTTCCCGGTCGAGTTCCTCGAATCGTTTGGTGAGCACGGCTCGACGGAGTTCGATCGCTTGAAACTGCACCAACGTCGCGTGCGCCCGTTCGCTGTCGGCCGTCAATCGATCACCGTCGCCGGGAATGGATCGCAGGCGAGCGGCCAAGAGTTCGACCCGACGGGACGCCCGGCGGGCCTCGGGGTGGTCCGGTGACAACTGACTCAACGCGGCGAGGTGTTGGCGAGCATCGAACAGCTGATCCGCGAGCCAGGTAGCTTCGCGGCTTTGCGCATGCGAACGACGTTTGGCCAACGCTTGCTTCGCCTCGCGACTTTCGATCCGCGTCGATTCGTACACCTCGATCGCGTCGTCGAGCTCTTGTGAGATTTCGGTCCGCGCCTTCCGCACGCTGACCCACCGTTGCCGGAACCCGGGACGATGGCGCGCCTCCTCAGTGGCGAGCACGGTTCGCGCGGAGGCGACTTCGACCTCGATACGAGCGAGCGTCGTTCGTAACGCGCGCAAGTAGTCTCGGACGGGGGTGAGCACGCGTTCGGCATGAATCTGCAGCGCCGCATCGGCCAGCGCCCAGCTTGCGAACACGGGATAGTCGTCAGACGTGTCGCGAATCGAAAGGCTGACGAGTTGTGCGCGCTTCTGTTGACGCAACGAAAGACGCGCAGCGAGATATCTAGCCTCGGACTCCAGCGTGCTCTTCGAATGAAGGGTGCTGTACTGCTCGCGAAACGCCTCGATGCGGGGTGTCACATCGGGCCCTTGGAACAACGAGCTAGAGAAAGAGCGGTCCCCGCGCATGAGCTCCGCGGCGCGGCGGAGGACGGGCCTCTCGCGAAGGGACCGCATCTTAGCTTGAAAGCTCCAGTAAGTCGGCGCCGGCACCAGCGCGTCTTCACGTGGCAGCACCCAGGGATCGGGACCGATCAGTACCGAAGTTGTCGCGGCGTACTGCTTCGTGTCGGGCGGACTCGTCACGCGAACGAATGAGCAGAGCGTGACCAAGAACAACAACACGAAAACGCCCCAACGGCGCACGACGACATTCCACAATCGATGAATCGCCATCGCTCACTCCTCGGCATGACCTCAGCAAGAAGATGCCGAGCGTCCCGAATCAAGGTGCAATGAAGATCGACGATTATGGTTTGCGGCCCAATGCGTGAAGACACGCGATGAGCGTGGATTGATACTCGCCCTGTTGCGCAATCCCACGTTGCAACACTGAGGTTACCGTCGCTAACGCGACTCGGGGAAGGTAACAGGGCGTCATGGTGTCGTTCCGAGAAAACGCTTCGCCTAAGTGGAGCAACGTCGGTAAGTCATCACGATTGCCCAGAAATTTTTCATCAAAGATCGACGATGCGAAGTTGAAACACGGAAGTCCTCGCCTCGACACTTGGATCATACATGCCGAACAACCGCATAGGTGGCAGCACGTACAACCCAGGCCGCGTCGCACGGACCACGTGATAGTCCCGATAGCCCCCCTGAAAGCGGGAGCTCCCAAAGGTGACTCGATCAGCGAAGCGCTCGGCGGTGGTGTCGTCCTCTTCGGGATGGCCCGCCGGAGAGACCCCGCCGACCAGGGGGGACTCCACGAGGAAGTACTGTAGACGTTGGGGTGAGTTGGCCTCGAACACGAAGCGCAACAACGTGCCCAATGCAACCGGCTCGAACGGCTCGATCGCTTTCCATTCGCTGGCGCCGTCGGTCACAACCTCTCGCTCGATGACACGCCGAACCCAAAGCGTCTCCATCGTCGAGCTTGGGTGATCGAGCCCTTCACGCGTTTGATAACGCACGGTCGCCGTGACGGAAGGGACGGGGAACTCACCCGCTCGGGGAGTCCGTTTGGGCGAAAACAGATGCAAGCGGTGGCGACCCGGGCCGGTGGAGTCGCCGGATAGCGCAACGCGTGACTCGGTGCTGACCCGCCGCTCGCCATTCCACGCGAACTCGATCTCTGATCTTTCCTCCGGCGACCGAGCGAAAAGGCTCAACGCATAAACGGCATGGGCGGTATCGAGTGTGTTCGTCCACCCTCCGAAGCGTCGAGCCGCCAACAACCAGTCGATCAACCTCGTAACCCTCGAGTCGGAGAGATCGACGGAAGCGATTGCTCGCAAACGCAACGCGACGTCGACGATCTCCGCCGAACCGTACTTCGTCGGTAAGTCGATCGGAATGCGAGCAGCGGCTCTTGTGCGCCCGGCCAAAACCAAATAGCAGATTCCGGCCACCTCACTGGCATCACCCTGCAACACCTCAGACTCCAGTCGGTCATCGAGAGTGGAGTTCAGCGCAACAATCGCCTTTCCATAGTCGGTGGCGTCGATATCGAGAACCGAGTTCGGATCGGCCGGTGGTGGGTCAAGGAAGCCTTGCCGACGCGCCATGGACAAGAGCCAGGAATCAGGCGCGTCACTTGGCATGCCCGACAGGGATTCCAATGCGCGGCGGACGACTCGGTCTACCACGACTACGCCACTGTCGCGCGCGATCAATAGTCCGCCGAGCACATAACGCGTCATGGCCGAATCAGTATCGTCGTTGCGCCACCACCCCCACCCACCGCTCTCGTGCTGAAAGTGATAGAGGCGCAGAAGACCGGACTCAATCATGCCGTCCAAGCCGGGAGGTAAGTCGATCCCCCCGCCCATTCGCTGCGCCGCGGTGCGAGCAACCAGGCACGGAAGGAAACGACTCATGGTCTGCTCGACGCAGCCATAGGGATACGCGGCCAAGCCCGGGAGAACAGTGGCGATCGCTTCGTGCGCGCTCCGATTCATCTCCAGAGTGATGTCGACCGAACTAGCAATGGCGTCCTCGGGCACGACGAACGCGTGCTCCGATGGCTCTCGCAACGAAGCAGTCAACGAGCGAATGACGTTGATGCGTTGCGTCTGGACGTCGCGACGAATCTCGATGCGATCTCGCCCGAGATCCCCCGCAACAGAAAACTCGATCCGCGCTTCGCCGGGGCGGACGCACCGCACGCGAAGATCGACGCGCTTCGACTCCCCGGGCGAGAGTGACAACGTGCGCGTCATCGCATCGGTGCTTATTGGCTCGATCGATCCGTCGAAGACGAACGATCCTTCAAATGTTCCGGCGACGTCGAGATGGCTGTGCACGATGGCGGAGACGACTGTTTCGTCACCTTCCCGCAGCGGATCCGCCACGATCAGACGCGCGAACAACGGTTGGCGAGTCCGCACTTCGGAAACAGCCAGGCCAAAACGATCCGCCCCGGAAACCGCGCGCGCGACGACCCTCCATGTCGTGAGGTCATCGGGTCCAGTGATCTGAAGGACACACTGCCCGTCGGCGTCGGTCTGAACCGCGGGCTGCCACTCCCACGTGTCGACGAACTGCGAGCGCAGCCGCGCCTCGGGCTCCCCGCCGAGAGTGATCCACGAGCCCTCGTCCATCAAGAGGGCCTCACCGATGCCGATCGAGCCGTCGTTGCCGTTCAAGGTCGACTCCCACTGATCGCCGAGTTTGGTGGGCAACCCGAAGAAGAACTTTGGATCCATCGGAGTCTGCGGGACCAACTGGAAGATCGAGTCGTCCACGATTGCGAACTCGATCTCGGCGGGGACCGCGGTGTCGGAGAATCGAGTCGTCAGAGTCACGGTCGCGGTTTCGCCGGGACGATATTCATCCCGATCGAACGCGACGCCGACGTCGAGGTGACGCTCCGATGGATCGGCGAAGACCGTGCAGAACGATCGTTCATGGTGCCCGGGGGCCCCAGAGATCACACCGAGATGAACACTCGCGCCCCATTCGCGACGGTACGGCAACTCGATGAGGTTAGCTCCGAGTTTCAGCTCGACACGACGGAGTAGCTCGAACGAACCGTGGTCGGCGACAATCCACGCCGCTCCCTGAAACCGCGACTCGACGACGAGTCGCATGGTCGCGCCGGGCACGTACCCGCGGTGATCCGTCCAGATGGAGAGATCATCGTCGAGTTCGAGGGCCTCGTTCTGCTCGTGATTGGCGGGGGTCTCACCGCGGAGATCGAACACCGGAACGTCGACCCGGGCGACGTTCGTGCGATCGTTGGCCAGTCGCGCGCGAAGACGAAGCGGTCCGGCAGTCTGAGGAGTGACCGTCATCGACGCGACTCCGGCCGAGTCGGTGAGAACGACGCCACCCGCAACCCACTCCCACTCCACCAAAGGATCATCGGGATCGCCAACTTCGATGCGCGTCATGAGCGCGAAGTGCAGCTCCACGTCCGCGGCGGGAATCCCCCGCTCGTCCAAGACGCGACACTTCGCCAATGCGGACTCCCCCACGATCGCGTACAGCCGGTCACAGCCGGGCTGCAGGCGGTATCGCGACGGACGCAAGTCGACAATCATCGTCGATTCGTCGTGGAATCCCGAGTCGTCTTCAACCCAGGTCTCAACTCGATAGAGCCCAGCTTCCAGTCCGGCGGTCGGTGTCACATCGAGCTGGCCGGACGAATCGAAACCGCCGTCGAATTCACCTACGACCTCCCAAGAATCATCGGGGTCATCCCATAGCTCATCATCGCGACCGGTCAGCCAGTTGAGACCTTCGAGTTCTAGACTCGGAACGAGTCCGCTATCGACGAGGGGACGAACGTCGAGGCAACCCTGGTACGGATCGTCGAACTCGGCCCGCGGGTAGGCAAACGGCCTCCGCAGCAATTGCTCGGGAGACGTGTCGCGCTCGATACTTCCGAAGGCATGGGCGTTGGCCACAGGACCCCCGAAGAGGTACTCGGCCCCGAGGATGAGACGAGGGCTCTCCCCACTGCGATCGACCGTACACTTCGTCCGAAACTCCGGCTTGCGATACGGTCGCACTTCGAAACGTAGGCGAGCCCCCAACACCTCGAGCGAACGAGCCCCGGCTGCCGACTCTGGAGCAATGCGAAACGACCCAGAAAACGTTCCGGCGTCGGATAACTCGCACGTCACGCGCACCAGCGTTCGCTCCCGATCCTCTTCGACCATGCCGACCTCGACCGAGTCGAGACGAGGCACCGCCAACTGAGGCCCGTCGGTCTCACGGACAATGCCTTTGAAGTGCACGCGGTCGCCCGGTTTGTAGACCGGTCGATCGGTCGAGAGGAACACGCGAACCGAATCGCGCGGCGACTCTTCCAACGCGCCGACCTCTATCGACCGTACGTCGTCCCCGCGGCGCGCGATGAGTTGGTCGCCGTCCGCACGCTGTTGGTATCGAAGATCGGCTCTCCCCGTCGCGTCCGTACGTGCCGTGAGGATCTCACCGCCGACACGATGGAGGCTCACTGAGATTCCAGCCGCAGGTTCGCGGACGTCGAGTCCGGTTGCGATCACAGTCAGACCGTCGTCGTGCCCGAACACTAGAAGGGAGAACGAACGCACCGCGATGATCCGCGGTCGTCGATCGTCGCCACCGACAACGACGTATCGACCGGGGGCAACGTTGAACCGGCTGCGTGGTCGACCGGCCGGAGTTCGCATGAGCGACTGCGGTTTCGCGGCGAGTTCGCGCCACTCGGTCGGATACTTCTCGATCTCGGTTCGAATCCGGCGTTCGTCACCACCCTCGGGAAGCGCGGGGCCCAACCCGGTCAACGCCAACTCGAGTCGCTCGAACTGATCGCCATCGCCAAGTCGATAGCACTCGCTGACGGGCTCGACCTCGATCGGGACCACGAATCCGCCCGGGGAAAAGGTGACATACGTCACGTTCGCAGCCGGGCAGCATGACGATCCGGCGAACAGCGTCACAACCCAGACAAACCCCGCGATCATCCTCGATCGTTTCAGAACCAAATCGCTCCCACTTTCACTCCGCGGTGACGCGCTTGCTCGCCGCGCCACCACGCCGCGCCGGCCTTGAGGGGTTGGACCGACCTGCAATTAGAGCCCTACACGACCACCGCAGCGTCACCGAGGGAGAGACTACCGGACGTCACCCGGTGTTGGGTGACGGAAGCAGTGGGATCCCCGCATTGTCCAAACCCCGTCGCGAACTACTACACCTGACGCTCGATTTGACGGTCACGACCTTACAAGCCATCGGCACACGCTTTGATTAGGAGGTACCCTGGTACGCGTCAGCTCTTCACGGCTTTACTGCACTACCCAGCCCTGCACTAGCCAGCCCTGCACTAGCCAGCCCTGAACTAGCCAGCACAATGTCGAAGGCGAGAATCATGTTCGTTCCGGTAGGAATCTTGGCGGCCATCGCGTTCGTCGTCGCCATGCGATCACGGGACCGAATCAGCCTGCTCGAACAAGAAGTCGCCGCCCTGCGGCGCCTGGCTATCGCGGCCGATGCTGACGCCGCTCGCACCACCGAAGAGCAACAACCGATACCCGCCCCCGCGACTTCGCCACTCGCCGCTCACGACAGCGATAACGACGGAGTCGAGGAGCACGTCGAGGCGACGCCGACACTCTCAGAGTCCCCCTCCGACACTATATCCTCGCTCGACATGCCCCCCAAACTCGAACCGGCCTCGGCTCCAATGGCCACGACCTCCGCGACTCCCGAGGAGCTGGGGCCGGACCAGTCCATATCGATCGAACCACTCCCTCCCCGGACCTCCGCTCCCGTCCGCGCCAAGCCTCTCACGCTAGAAGAGCGACTCGGCACTCGCCTTTTCGTGTGGGTCGGCGGCATCGCCATCGCCTTGGCCGGGATCTTTCTCGTCAAGTACACCATCGACGCTGGGCTCTTGTCGGAGTCAGTACGGGTGATTCTCGGCGCTGTGCTCGGACTCTCGGCGATCTCCGTCGGGTTCAAGCTGCACAGTCGAGCGTCGAGTGTCGCCCAATCGTTGGTCGCGGCCGGGATCGTCGATCTCTACGCGGTGGTGTGGGCGTCGGCGAAACTCTACGACCTGATTCCGGAGAGCGTCGGTTGGATCCTGATGGCAGCAACCACGGTCGCGGCGGTCGTCTTCTCGCTTCGTTTCGGAGCGTTCGTGGCCGGCCTTGGATTCGTCGGCGGCTTCTCGATGCCACTACTGCTCGGGATCCGCGTGCTCGATCCGAGCATGCTGTTCGTCCACTTCGTGCTCTTGCAAATCGGCGTCATGTTCCTCGCCACGCGAACGCGCGCGCCCGGACTGCAAGCCATCAGCGCGATCGCTTCGTCGCTCTGGTGTATCGGATGGTTCCTCGATCGGCTCGACAGCACCTCCATGCCATGGCTCGGCCTCTTCGCGCTGACCACGACCGTCACTCACACGCTAGGCTCACGGCTCGCGCCGAATGTATCTCCGGCGACGAAGCTGTACGCATGGCTGACCAATTCCGTTGTCCTCATAACACTGACCGGCCTCCTCGCGAAGACCAACTTCGGGACGTTGGAGTGGGTCTTCTTGCTCTCGTTCGCGGCCGGTTCCATCGTGATCGGTCGAATCGACAAAGCGCAACGAGGGCTACCCTGGATGGTCGGCGCGGTCTGTGCCGGACTGTTTGCAAGCTGGGCGAACAGCACTCGTGACACCACGGCCATTTGGTCCGTGCTCGCCTCTCTGATCACGATTTTAGGAGTCGGCGGTCACCTAGCCGCACGACGCGCCGTGCGTCCGGAGGTGTGGATCGCCCTCGCTTCGATTTTTTCGGTCGCGTTCGGATTGATCGCTCACCATGTGCCGTTACTCGAACCCGCGCCGTGGACGCTGATCTTCACCGGAATCGTGGCACTCTTCGCCGGCGGAAGCTACGCGCTCCTGCGCTGGCGAGATCAGTTCTCCGCAGACGCCGTCTTCGTCCAGCTCTGTTCTGTCGGCGTACTCGTGGCGATCACGGCTTGGGTCGCCCACGTGGAGTTCGAATTCATCGCGGCGTGGCTTTCCATCGCTTGGATCAGCGTCGCAGTTGTGTTCTCAAACTTCGCGCTACGACTCCGACTACCGCAGCTGATCTCGGCCGCAGTCGCCCTCGCCTTGCTCGCCGCCCTGCGACTCACGCTCGACCCAGTGTTTCACCCAGACGACTTCGGAGCGACTCCCATCGTAAGCGCGCTGCCCCTTCTCTACACCGCCGTCGCCGCGGCACTGCTCTGCATCGCGCGTCGCGCCGACGAAGCGCAGCGCTCCAGTGACGCGCACACGCTCGCCACGACGGCTCGCCTGGTGATCTTGTTGGGCTCCGTCTCGGTGATTCACCACGCGTTCACCGGATCGCTTCGCCCCTCGACCCCGGAGCCGTTCGAATGGAGCTGTGTCGCTACCATTTGGCTGCTTGCCGCTATCGCCATGATCCGCTTCCCCCGCTTCTCACCGTCGGCCACGTCTGTCGGGATCACCGCAATGGTTCTCGCCGTCGTCGGGCCGTGCCTTCTCGTAAATCCACTCTGGACCCCGTGGCCGGTCGCAGGGATCACTCTGTTCAACATGTCTTGGTTCATCTACGGACTGCCTGCGGCGGTCGGTCTTCTCTGGTTCGCACGCGCGTGGCCGCTACCTAGCGACCAACGCAGCATCGCCGGAACCGCGCTCGCCAGCATCGTCCTCACCGGAGCAACCGTCCAAGTCCGCCACGCGTTCTCCGCAACATCGACACTCGACGGAATCTTCAGATCCCACGCGCCGCAAGGAGCCGAACTGTACACCTACTCGGCCATGTGGATCGCAATCGCGTTCGCGTTCCTCTGGATCGCGTACAAGCGAAAAGCGCCTGCCGTGCGCTGGGCGTCTCTCGTCGTGATGATCGCAACCACGGGTAAGATCTTCTGGATCGACACCGGGCATCTGACTGGCCTGTACCGCGTGGCAAGCTTCCTCGGTCTCGGCATCAGCTTGTTGGCCATCGGCTACCTGTACCAGCAGTCCGTGTTTCAAACGGAGGAACAAACCACCGCTGCCACTGGGTCGCGCTGACTGCGTCGATTCGTTAAAGTCTCTTTTCGTATCTCGAAGGCGGGCTCGGCGGAGACTCCATGTGGTGGCATCACGGCGGTGACGAAGATGAGGAGTCGAACCGGCTCCCGAGTTGGACGATGCTTAAACGCATCTATCCCTTCTTGCGCCCCCATCTCGCGAGTTTCAGTCTGGCGTTCGTGCTCGGCCTGATCAGTGTGGCCATGATTCTCGGGCAGCCGATCGTGCTGAAACAGATGATCGACGTCGACTTTGCCAACAAGGACAGCGACGGGCTGTTCCGGAGCGCCTCGATCTACGTGGCGTTGCTCGTCGGTGGCGGAATCGCTGGCGGCGGGGCGACGGTGCTGCTCGGTCGGGCCGGCGTACTTGCCGTCAACCGTATCAAGCGGGTGCTGTTCGACCACTTCTTGACGCTCGGGCTGCCGTGGGTGGAAAAGCACCCGGTCGGCACGTTGGTGTCGCGCGTGGAGTCGGACAGTCAGCGACTGGTCAATCTATGCTCGACCCTCGCCATGCGGATCTTGTCGCCGCTTTGCATGTTGGTCGGGTCGGTCATCATCATATGGACGACCGACGGGCGGCTGTTCCTCATCGCGCTCGCGTTCCTCCCGGCCATGATCATCGGAACGTGGGTCATGTTCCGGCAGATGCGCAAGCGCTTTCGGGAGGAACGCCGCCTCTACGGAAAGTTGACCGGCCAAGTCGCGGAGCTGGTCCCTGCCGCCCGACTTCTGCAGGCGATTGGTCGGCGCGACTGGGCGACGACCCGGCTTGCCATCGAGAACCAAGCGTACGTCCTCTACTCGACTCGGCTGCACTTCCTCGAGTACGGCTTTTGGAGCGGTATCGGGTTCATCGAGATCCTGCTGACTGCGGGTGGCCTCATGCTCGGAGTCGGCTGGGTCGAGGACGGTTCGCTTACCACCGGAACGTTGATCATGTTCGCGCAGTACGCGGCCATGATCTATTGGCCAGTGTTGGAGCTATCCGAACAGCTGGCCGAGATCCAACGCGCCGGCGGAGCGGCCGACCGAGTGTTCGGTGCGCTCGACCTCGAGAACCCGGTGCCGCCGCCCGCCGCGCCGAAGACGATTCCGGCGGACGCCGGATTCCAGTTCGACAACGTCTCCTTCGCTTACGATCCGAAGGAGCCGGTCCTACAGAACGTGTCGTTCGATATTCCGGCGGGACAAACGGTCGCCCTGGTCGGTGCCACCGGCAGTGGCAAGTCGACCATCATCAACTTGCTGCTACGGTTTCGCGATGTCGATGAGGGTTCGATACGCATCGGCGGCGTCGACGTCAAAGAACTCGACCCGCTCGAATTCCGACGTCGGTTCGGGCTGGTTCTCCAGGACCTGTATCTCTTCCCGGCACCCATTATCGAAAACCTACGCGCCTTTCGGCCCGAAGTGACGGAAGACGAGGTGCGCGAGGCGGCCAAGCGCGCCGGCGTGCTCGAAGTCATCGAGCGTCGCGAAGGTGGGTTTCACGCCACGCTCGCCGAAGGTGGCGTCGACCTTTCCTACGGTGAGCGACAACTGCTCGCGTTTGCGCGGGCGCTGGCGATCGATCCCGAGTTCTTGGTGCTCGACGAAGCGACGTCGAGCGTCGATCCCGGTACCGAGCTCGATATCCAGCGCACGTTGGAGACACTGACCCGCAATCGCACGTCGCTCATTGTTGCGCACCGATTGACCACGGTCCGGCGCGCCGACCGCATCATCGTGCTCGACGCGGGTCGCATCATCGAGTCGGGCACGCATGGAGAGCTACTGAAGCTCGGCGGCCTGTACGCGAAGTTCGTCGCGCTGCAAGAAGAAGACTCTGACAACGCGAGCGCGAAGGGGGCCGAGGCATGAGCAGCCTACGCCACGTCCTTCGTTGGTTCGCGCCGTACTGGCGCGCGCACCGCGGGAAGTTCTTGATCGTCTTGGCGCTGACGACCCTTGCCGTCGCTGCACGGACGACGTACCCGCTGCTGTTTAAGTTCGTGCTCGACGCTTTGGAAACGACGGATCCGGAGCAGCGCCGCGATCCGCGCCACTGGGTTTGGGTGCTGCTCGGCGTGGGGTTCTTCCAGCAAGTTCTCCAGTGGCTGTTGCCGAGCACACGGGCGTGGGTCAACGTGTCGCTGGCCAAAGCAATCCGCATGAAGTCGTTCCGATCCCTCGTATCGAAACGGCCGGAGTTCTTCAGCAGGTTTCGCTCGGGCGACTTGATCACGCGGCTGACCGACGACATCGACAGCTTCGACAAGATTCAGTGGTACTCCTGCAGCGGCATCATGCGGCCGATCGAGGCGTTCTTGATCTTGGCGTTCTCGCTCGCGGTCATTTCGACCCTCAGCTGGGAGTTGACGCTCTGGAGTTGCCTGCCGCTCCCGTTCGTCGTGTGGGTGCTGTCGCGCACGGAGCGCATTCAGCGGCGGGCCTACCGCGAACGTCAGACGCGAACCAGTGAAACGACCGACGCTCTGGAGTCGTCGTTCAAGGGCATTCGAATCATCCTCAGCTTCGTCGCCGAAAAGGCGCAGTCGCGACTGTTCAACGATGTCCTGGAGCGACGCGAGTCGGCTGAAAAATCGGTTCTGACCATTCGCGCCATCCTCGAGTCGCTCGGCGCCCTTCTCAACCAACTCGGGGTGATCATCGTCTTGTTCGTCGGGGGTTCGTACTACATAGAAGGACGCTTGAGCCTCGGAGATTTCTACGCGTTCGTCGCCTACCTGACCAGCATGACGCAGCCCATCTGGACGCTGAGTTGGTTCTTCGTATCGACGACCATGGTCGAGACGTCGATCGAACGGCTCGAGGAGATCGCCGACGAACCCGAGCGCGATCGAGGCGGCGTGCACCCAGAACTGACGGACACGCTCAGCCTGGAGGGCGTCGGTTTCGGCTTCCCGGATCACGATGACGTGCTGAGCCGAATTGACATCGCGGTGCGTCGCGGCGAACTCGTCGCCGTGGTCGGAGCGGTGGGCTGTGGTAAGAGCACGCTGCTCGACCTCGCCACCGGGATTCTCGAACCGACCCGCGGAGCCATCCGGATCGGCAACCTGCCGGTCGCCGACTTGATCGAGGAAGAACGCAGTCGCTATCTCGGTTACGTCCCGCAAGAAAACCTGCTGTTCTCGGGAAGCGTGCACGAGAACATCACGCTCGATCGCGCCGGCGTCGACGAAGCGCGGGTCGAGCTGAGCCTGCGCGCCGCGTGTATCGATGACGAGTTCCCGTCGGATCGAGAGATCGCGCAAGGCGGCGTCGGTTTGTCGGGAGGACAACGAGCGCGTGTCTCCTTGGCGCGCGCCCTCGCGACGCAACCGAAGTTTCTCATCCTCGACGACGTGACGAGCGCCCTCGACGCGCGGACCGAGTCTCGGTTCTGGGAAGAGATCCGTGGCACGCTGGACACCACCGGGGTGCTGGTGAGCACGCATCGGGAAGCGACGGCGCGGGTCGCCGATCGCGTGTTGTGGCTCGAGGGTGGAACCATTCGAGCCGAGGCGAGCCACGCCGATCTCCTTCGTCACACCGAGTACCGAGAACTCTTCGCTCGGGACGAGGACGACCCCAACTGAGCGGCGACGCCCCCGGTCGTACCCGTGGCCCCGCCACTCAGTTGTGGCGACGACTCCCTTAGCTTCGACTCCTAGTAAGTTTACGAAAGGCGCCCGCGCGCGGCGGGTTCGCCTGGCGGCGTCGTTGCCCATCGCCGGATATACTTTCCCAGGAGCGAACGACACTTATGCCTCTAGTCCTGGTCATCGAATCCGACCCCATTTGGCGGTACTCCATCGGTTGCGCACTCTCCACTATTCCGGAGATGCAACTCGGGGTCGCGCTCGACCTCGCCGAGGCGGCCGAGCTTCTCGATCTCGGAGCCCCCGCCCTCGCCATCATCGACTTGGACCTCGGCGCCGACGACATCGACGCACCGAACATGACTCAGTTCCTCGATGAGTTACTGGTGCGAAGGATCAACATTCCGACCATCTTCACGACCGTGAACCTGTCGCGCCACGCCAGCTTGGTCCCAGCTCAACCCAATGTCGCCGTCAAGCAGAAGCCGCTCTCCTTGAGTTGGCTGCGCGACACCGTTGCCACACGGTGTGAATCGACCGAAGAGATGTACGACGGTACACCCTTTGGGATTCTCGACTACGTGCAGCTAGCGTGCAGCGAGCTGTACAGCGTCGAGATCGAAGTGGCGCAAGACGATCTTCGCGGCCGCATTCAGATCTACCGCGGCGAACTGTGGTCGGCTCGAACGTCATCCGAGCTCGAGGGTGAGGACGCCTTCTTCGAAATCGCCCACGCCAATCCGAAGACTCGTTGCACGACCCTCCAGTCGCCTCGCGGTCCGAAGAACATCGATCGGGTTTGGCAGCACGTCATCATGGACTACGCCCGCAAGCTCGACGAACGTACCGCGAGCTGACCCCGATTCTTCCTGCGACGTCCCAAAGAAAAGAAGAGAGCCCCGGACCATCCGAGGCTCTCTCCAGGCAGGAAGTGAGTGGGGGGTATCTCGTTGTTTCTTGGTCAGTCCGTTTCGAACTCCAGCTCCAACTCGGTCGGCACGTCGATGCTCGTCGCGTCACCGTCGTCTTCGTCGGTGACGCGAAGAAGGTTCCCAACTTGGAGCGCGGCGAAGAACGCAGCGGCGTCGGTGAACGGTGTCTCGTCGACGTCGACGAACGCCCCGGACGCGGCGGCGGGAATGAGCATTCCGAGCACCATGACCGCTTGCGAGCCAGGGTCGAAGGAGTCGACCCGCCCCTGAAGCACGACGTCGTCGGTGACATCTCTCTCGAAGCGTGTCGCGACCACCGAACCCGCCGCCGTCTCGTAGCCTCGGATCTCGATGAAATCGCCGGCCAAGACATCGACGAGTTCGAAGCTCGCAAGTCCGTCTCGGTCGTCTTCGAAGAGGGTCGCCGCATTGACGCTGATGGTGATTCCCAAGAGCGTCAGCGTCCCGGCCGTCAGATTGACGTCAGCTTGATCGGCAACCTCCGCGTTGATCCGGACCGCGGTTCCGCGACGCTCCAACTTTGTCGCCCGGATAACGCCGCCCTGGGTGGGACCGCTCACCTGCACCATGGCGCCGTCGAAGAAGAACGCAGGGCTTACCGGGTCCAACGTCGCGTTGGACGCGTCGACGCGAAGTCCGGCCACTTGGAAGTCTGTAAGGTCGACTAGACTCGAGATAAAGCCCTCGACCGAGGTGTGATCGAGATCGACCGCCGGCTCCGCCTTCAGGGAGATCTCGGTCGCGGTGATCACGCCAGCTCCCGGCATGACACCACGCACGACCACGTTTCGCCCGTCTGCGATTCCGCCGGGAAGTCCGCTCAGATCCGTTCCGGCGTCGACTTCAACCACGACCGATCCGAGTTCGAAGAGCGAGACACCGTCGTAGTTGGTGATGGTTCCTTCGCGTCGCACCTCGGTGACGGAAAGCTGGAGCACCCCTTCGAACTCGGCGTACGTTGCGCGCAACCGCCCGTTCTGATCGAAGAATCCGCTGAGGGTCAGCACGTCGTCGAACAGCAGTGAATCAAACGCGATACCAGCCAACGAGGTTGTGTCGCGATCGACGTCGACTGTTACCCCGAGCACTTCGAGCGTGATCGTCTGACCGTCAGGACCGACGAACATCCCAGAGATCGGGCCGCGCACCACCGGATCGAAACGGACGGAGTCGGCGGTGCCTGTCGTGCCGCTTCCGTCGGGAGTACCTTCGACGGTGATCACCATGCCGACGCGCAACGCGCCCTCCGACGCCGTCGCACCGTCGATCACCACGATTGCGGAGTCTGTGTCCCACTCCACACCGGAGACGAACACGCTACCGAACCCGTCGAGCTCGCCGATCGACTGTCCCGTTCCGCCAATCCCCCCACCCGTCGAAGCAAACGGTCCCGATGACCCTTTGCAACTCACGATAGCCACCGCGGCGAGCAGTGTTATCCAGAGCGCGACGAGCGACGAAATGCGTGACTTTGTGGATGTGTTCAACCGAGACATACCTCAAACCTCTTGTTCTGATTCGGTGTCGCATTCGTAGTAGTAGACACCGACCATGGCGCGCTTGCGTCCGCTGCCCCCGCCGTCCGGGTGCACGTCGCGATCGTGAGCTGCCATTGCTTGATCCAGCGTTTCGAGGAGCACTTGTCCGTTGTCACGCGCAATAGCGCGCAGATTCGGCAGGCACTCCACCGGTAAGTTGTCGTACGCGACCTTTCGCTGGATGAACGCATCGGAGGGATCGTGCGTGATGTTGTGGTCGATCGCGGAGACGAGGTCGTGCACGTCGGCGCCCAGAATCGCGAGTCGCTCGGCGTCGTCGTGCGTCGAGACGTAGGCACGCTCCGCCAGCTCGATCGACCGGTCGTCGGCAACTCGCACCGCCCCGGTTCGTTCGAGTTCATCGAGCACCGCGCGGGCCGGGACGTCACCGCCGAATTCTCGGACCAACGAGGTGAAACTCTCGGTCGCTCCTTCGAACGACAACGCGCGGGGAACGCCGTCGGCGCCGTGGTAACGATCTTCCCGACGCCAAGCGGCGAGAATCCGGGTCGATCGATCGTACCGTTCGAGCATCGGTTCGGCGTCGACCTCTCCGAGCTCGAGCAGCCGCTTCACTTCTTTGCGGTTCAACCCCGTCAGAACTGAAACGCGCGACTTCGACAACTTGCGCCCTTCGACGGCGAACTCCTTCGCGGCCACGTCCACGTACACCTTGCGCGCCATCTCGGCAAAGACGCCGAACGGCACCCCGTGGCGGAGCAGGATCCGCACGAGTGGGGTCAGGAGTCGGTGGCAGGCGCCGGTCAGCGCTCGGTGAAGGACGGCTTTCATGTTTGGGATAATATTCCCAAAACTTGAGAATGCAAGCGTCAGCTCTAAATTAGAAGGATTTCAGCCGGAGAAGCTCTTCTCGACTCGGCGAAGGAGGGGCCGCGACCGGCGACTCATATTCTGGAGAAACGTCTAAGCCGCGGTCGCGCGCTCGGATCGAGGCTTCCCGCCCCACCGCGACAATGTGGGTCGATACGCAGAGGTCCCGTAGACGGTTTTCGCGTTCGATCGGTATTCTTGTCGACTGGGCTGACTTCAAAACGAAATCCCGACAACCAGCAACGACCCGCGATCCATCCATCGCGGGCGGAGGATGACATGCAACGACCGGCTCGCTCGCTTGCGGCTTGCATCGTGATGGCGTGCACACTGATGGCACCCGCCATCGCGACCCCGCTCCCCGCAGGATCACGATTCGAACGCGAAGAGTGCAGCTATCCGTTCGGAGCGGGTCTCGTCACTCTCGACCACGACAGCTCACGCATCGCGGTACTGCTCGACGCGCAACTCGAAGATGAACGCGCGGTCATCGAAGCGATCGCCGGGCAGTTCAACGAACTCGAGTCGATCGAGGATCGCGATCGTCAGGGATATCGTCACTTGTGGCTGGTGCGTGTGCGCGAAGGCACCAGCGCAGCGCGCGTGCGAGAGCTACTCGATGCGGTCGACACGATCGCCGACGTGCGGTTCGCCTCGCCGGTCTTCCGATACGACACGGCGCTGGTCATTCCAAAGCCGGAAATCATGATCGCGTTCGCTGACAACCAGCTCCAAGAGAGCCAACGGCTGCAACAAGAACTAAGTCTCGAACGAATCGCCGAGATCCCCGGGCTGCAGACGACGTTTCACTTCCGCGTTCCGGCGTCGGCCCGTTCGATGTTCGCACTGACGACGGATCTTTCTCGTCGTCCCGGCGTTCGACACGTAACGCCCAACTTCATCCTCAAATTGAAACCACACAACACACCCAACGACGTGCGATTTGCAAACCAGTGGCACCACGACAACACCGGGCAGACCGGCGGCACGATCGGCGCAGATCTCAACTCCGTTGCTGCGTGGAATACGTCCACCGGAAATCCCGCGGTAGTGATCGCCATCATCGACGGAGGCGTCGACATGGATCACGAAGACCTCGCTGCGAACATCGTCGGGGGTCATGACACGACCGATCAGCCGTGGCCGGAGGGTGTCGCCGGAAACGCGCTGCCGGCCGACGGGCACGGGACGAGCTGCGCCGGCATTGCCGCCGGCGTCGGGAACAACGGAATCGGCGGAGCCGGGGTCTGTTGGTCGGCCGGCATCTTGGCCGTTCGAATCGGCTACTCCGACTATTGGACCGAAGATGCGTGGGCAGCAGGCGGCATCACGTGGGCGGCCGACAACGGCGCCGACGTGCTCTCGAACTCCTGGGGCGGCGGCCCGCCCAGCGCGACCCTGCAAAGTGCCATTCAGTACGCCAAGACCACGGGTCGCGGCGGCCTGGGCTGTCCGGTGCTGTTCTCATCCGGCAACGACGACGCGGCGACTGTCGGGTATCCGGCGCGCTATCCCGAGACCATCGCGGTGGGAGCATCGAGTCCCTGCGACGAACGAAAGAACTCCGCGAGCTGTGATGGCGAAGTGTGGTGGGGAAGCAACTACGGTCCCGAGCTGACGCTCGTCGTGCCCGGAGTGTTGATCGACACGACCGACATCATGGGCAGCGACGGCTACGCCAGCGGGAACTACCTCACCAACTTCAATGGAACCTCTTCGGCGTGTCCCAACGCAGCCGGCTCCGCCGCCCTTTTGCTCTCGGTACTTCCCGGGCTGACGGCTGGCAACGTGCAATCGTACCTCGAGCAAGCGTGTGACGATCAAGTCGGCCCGGCCGCGGAAGACACGCCCGGCTTCGACAACTTCATGGGCTGGGGCCGACTCAACCTGGCTACGCTCATGTTCCTGACTGGCGGTCCCTTGCCGCCGACCAATCTGACGTGTTCCGAGCTGTCGGGCGATACCTCATTGACGTGGAGCAATCCGCAGACGTACGACTCGATCGTCGTGCGTCGCGACTCGACGGACTTGGCTACGCTGTCGGGCTCGGCCACGTCGTACCTCGACATCAACCCTGGCGTCGGCACGTATGAGTACAGCGTGCGCGGCGTGGTCAGCGGCACCGATGGTATCGGCACGATGTGCGTTCTGTTTCATGACGGCGGTGCGACCGACTTGGTGTGGAAGCCGGCCGGTAACGCCGGTGCCGTGGACGGCGGACAAGGACTCGTCGACGCGCTCACCGCCAATAGCCGCGTCGCCATCGAAGTCGCCGATCTCAGTCTGATTCCAGACCTCAATGTATACGATCGCGTTTGGGTTTCCCTCGGGATCTACCCCAACAACCACGTGCTCACGGCACTCGACTCGAACCTGCTCGAGAACTACCTTATCGACGGCATCGGCGGGGAGACGCTGTATCTCGAGGGTGGCGACACGTGGGCGTTCGATACCGCAACGTCGCTGCATATCTTGTTCGACGTCGACGGCGTGGCGGACGGTTCCGGCGATTACTCGACTGCAATCGGCAGCGGAAACACCACGTGCGACTTGACCGGGATCGACTTGGCGTACGGTGGTGAGAACGAGTGGATCGACCACCTCTCGCCGCTCGGCGCGGCATGGACGATCCAGTCGAACGACACGCCGGCCTACGACACCGCGGTCTACAACGAAACGGCGTCCTACGTCACGATCGGCGCCAGCCACGAGTTCGCCGGCTTCACCGACGGCGCCAGCACCAAAGCGGATCTCATGGCGGCCTACCTGTCGTGCTTCGGCTTCACCGGCAACGTCGCGCCGGTGACTGGATTGTCGTGCACCGAAACTGGCGACGACGCCCTGTTGGCGTGGACCAACGGTGATAGCTACACCGCCATCGAGATCGTTCGCGACTCGACGGTCTTGGCCACGCTGCTCGGCACGGCCACGTCGTACCTCGACGTCTCGCCGCCCGGAGGCAACCACACGTACGACGTCATCGCTTACGACGGCATCACCGCGTCGCCGGCGACGAGTTGCGCGCTGGACATCACTCCGGACGCGGTGGCCAGCCTCGCCTGCGCGGTCACTCCGTCCAGTGTGGATCTCACCTGGAACAACTCGGAATCGTACGGCGCGATCGAAGTGCGCCGCGACGGATCACTGATCGCCTCGCTCGGAGGCGGAGCGTCGAGCTACTCCGATACCGCTCCGCTGAGCGGCGTCCATACCTATGCGGTTCGATCCATCATCGGCACCGTCAACTCGGCCGACAGCAGCTGCAGCCCGAACTACGTGGCGCCGCCCGCTATTGTAAGCCACCCCGCTTCGGCGGCGGAGTGTCCGGGCGCGGCAATCGTCTTGAGCGTTACCGCCTCCGGCGATGCTCTCGCGTACCAGTGGCGAAAGAACAGCACCGACATTCCGGGGGCGAACACCGATAGCTACACCTTAGGGGCAATCGTCGCGAGCGACGCCGGTGACTACGACGTCGTCGTCTCCAACAGCGCAGGGACGGTACCGTCCAATGTGGCCACGGTCACGGTGTTCGAACCGCCCACCATCACCGCGAACCCGACGAGCGCCACGCAGTGCCCCGGCGCGGCGGTATCGTTCTCGATCGCCGCGACCGGCGAGGGAGTGAGCTATCAATGGCGCAAGGACAGCGGAACGATTTCGGGAGCGACGGCCGCGACGCTCTCACTCACTTCGATCACGGGAAGCGACGCCGGCAGCTACGACTGCGTCGTCAACGGAACCTGCGGATCGACAACGTCTAGCGCAGCCACGCTGTCGGTACTCGCGCCGCCGAGCCTCCTCGGCCAACCGGCCAGTGTTACGGATTGCCCCGGTTCGAACGTCACCCTCGTAGTCACGGCCACGGGTGACGGTCTGGCGTATCAGTGGCGCAAGGATACGACGTCGATCCCGGGGGCGACGACGAGTTCGTTGTCATTGAGCGCGATCACCGCGGGCGACGCTGGAGAGTACGACTGCACGATCACGGGATTGTGCGGCACCGCAACTTCGAACTCCGCAACCGTCACCGTGTTGTTGCCCCCCTCGATCGTGGCGCAACCCAATAGTGCTACGGAGTGCGACGGGACGCCGATCACGTTCACGACCTCCGCCCTCGGCGACGGTCTCTCCTACCAGTGGTACAAGGACGGCGCGCTCATCGGCGGCGCAACCACGACGAGCGTCTCCATCGCCGCGGCGATCGCCACCGATGCCGGTAACTATCACTGCGTCGTCACCGGCCTTTGCGGCTCGGCGACATCGACCGTGGCCACCCTGACCGTACTGGCCGCCCCGGCCATTACGTCGCAACCCGCCGGTGCCACCAAGTGCTCCGGTGAGACGTTGACTCTGTCGGTAGCGGCGACCGGAGACGGACTGTTGTACCAGTGGCGCAAGAACGGAACCGCGATCGGCGGAGCGATCAGCCCGACGCTGACGGTCGCAGCGCTGGCGGCGACCGACGCCGGCAGCTACGACTGCTTGATCACCGGAACCTGCGGTAGTGAAACAACTTCGGCAGTGCTCGTCACCGTACTCGAGCCGCCTACTATCGTCTCGCAACCGTCGGGGGCGACCGATTGCCCGGGGACGTCGATCACGTTTGCGACGACCGCCTCCGGCGCTGGCCTGGCGTATCAGTGGCGCAAGAACGGTTCACCCGTTTCGGGAGCGACCGGTTCCAGCCTATCGATCCTGTCGATCAGCGCGGCCGACGCGGGTAGCTACGACTGTGTCATCACGGGCGCGTGCGGTAGCGCCACGAGCAACGCCGCACTCCTCACCGTGCTTACTGCTCCGTCGATCACGAGCAGCCCGTCGGACGCCACGGACTGCCCGGGCGCGACGGTCTCGTTCGTCGTCGGTGCGGCTGGTGACGGACTCGGATACCAGTGGCGCAAGGGCGGCGTCGCCATCGGAGGCGCGACCGGCCCGAGCTACACGTTGGGCACGATCGCGGCTGCCGACGCCGGTTCCTACGACTGCGTCGTATCCGGGACGTGTGGCAACACGACGTCGAGTGCTGCGACACTGACGGTGCTCCCGGCCCCGAGCGTCACGGCCAATCCGGTCGGCACCATGGCGTGCCCCGGCGCCACCGCGAGCTTCTCGGTTTCGGCGTCGGGTGCAGGGCTCTCGTATCAGTGGCGCAAGGACGGCGTTTCGCTGACTGGCGCGGTGACGTCGAGCCTCACGCTGATGCCGGTCGCCCCGGTCCATGCCGGTTCGTACGACTGCGTCGTCACGGGAACGTGCGGCATCGCAATCTCAACCCCGGCCGCGCTGATCGTCAACGATCCCCCGCTAGTGACGTCGAACCCGGTCGGCGCCACCGACTGCCCCGGCGCCTCGGTGACGTTCACCTGTGCGGCGACGGGTGACGGCGTCACGTTCCAATGGCGCAAGGACGGAACGTCGATCGCCGGTGCCACCAGCGACACCTTCACGATAGCTTCGATCGTTGCGAGCGACGCGGCCAGCTACGACTGCTTCGTCTCCGGGACGTGCGGCGACGTCAGCACGTCGGCAGCAACGTTGAACGTACTCGCAGTGCCGTCGATCGTAACGGCGCCGGCGAGCCAAGCGGCGGGCGTCGCCGACACCGTCACGTTCTCGGTGGTGGCGGCTGGAGCTGCCCCGCTGAGCTACCAATGGCACTTCGAGGGAGCCCCGATCTCCGGCGCGACCAGTGATGCGCTGACCATCACCGGCGTCACCTCCGGCGATGCTGGCAACTATCACATTGTCGTTAGTAACGCTTGTGACAGCGCCACGAGCGGTGTCGCCTCGCTGACCGTCGGCGCGATTCCATCGGTCACCGGCGTCACCTGTTGCGCGACCGACGAAACCGTCGAGATCTGTTGGGTGAGCCCCATCGCCTACGACAGCTACCGCATCGAGCGCGGCGGAGTCGAGATTGCCACGGTCCCCACGGGTACCACGTGCTACAGCGACTCTGGTCTCGCCGCCGGGTCGTACGACTACTCGGTCACCGGCCAAGTCCTCTCGGACGAGTCCGGCGCGGCACCGTGCTCAGCCACGGTCATCTCGAGCGTCATTGGCGTTGGCTGCGTGATCGAGAACCCGACCTTCGCGACTCCGGACGTTGCGCTCTCCTGGACGAACCCCGGCGGCTACGACGCGATCGAAATCCATCGCGACGACATCTCGATCGCCATCGTCAGCGGATCCGACACCGCGTACTTCGACCTGGGTGTCACTCCCGGCGGGCACACCTACCGCGTCACCGGGACCTTCTCGGGAGGCTCATGTGTGTCGCTCAGCGGAGGAGTCGAGTGTTCGATCACCCTGCCGACGCCTATCGGGTTTCTTCGCGGTGACGCCAATGACGATGCGGCGATCAACATTGCCGACGTGGTGTTCCTGCTCGGGTGGATCTTCCAGTCGGGGGCAGACCCCCACTGCTTCGACGGGGCGGACAGCAACGACGACGGTACCGTCGACCTCGCGGACGGGATCTACATGCTGAACTACATCTTCACCGAAGGGCCACAGCCGCCGGAACCGTTCGGAACCGTCGGTCCCGACCCCACCGACGATTCACTGGGGTGCGTCTCCTCGACGAGTTCATAGACGCCTCGGCTGGAGTACCAAAAGACAGAAAACCCCCTCGGGCCAACGCCCGCGGGGGTTCTCGTCTGCATGCGATCGACCTACGACACGGGCTCGTTCTCATACTCGACCAACTCGATCTCGATACCGTCGGGATCGTAGAAGTACAATCTCTGCCCCGGCTCGTAGTCGTGTTCGGCCACGGGCTCGACGCCCAACGCCTGGAGCGTACTCTTCACTCGGTCGATGCTCTCGACCACGAATCCGACGTGGTTCATGCCGACTGCCGTGTAGTCAACTGTCGATCGACCGTCCGCCGAACTCTGAAACAGTGCGATGTAGTGACGATCGTCACCCACATGAGCCGCCGGTCGGCCATCCGTCAGGGTGCCCTGCCAGCGCACTTCGTAGCCGAATAACTCGGTGTAGAACGCAATCGAGCGATCGAGATCCGAAACGGTCAGGTTGACGTGTTCTAGAAACATGCGACCTCCTTTTCCAAAGCCATGGCTTACTTTATTGACCCCCGCCAATAAAGCAAGCGACTGCTTTCTTTAAATTCGCCTTTTCGCTATGATTCGCCCATGCCACAACCCACCCTCACCGACGCGAAGCGCCGGCTCCTATCCGTTCTGAAGCGCACGGGTCCGTCGCGATCGCCCGCTCTAGCCGAGCAGCTCAACCTCACCGAAGTCGCCGTTCGACAGCACCTTGCAGCTCTGTTCGAGATGGGTTTGGTCGATCAGCAGAGAGCTGAACCGACCGGCCGCGGTCGTCCCGCGATCGAGTGGTCACTCACCGAGGCGGCCCGCGAGCTGTTCCCGGAACGACACGCCGATCTCACTCTCGGCCTGATTGACGCGACACGCGCTGCGCTCGGTGAGAGCGGACTGAACAAGATCATCGCGGCGCGAGCCGACGCGCAGGTCGCTCAGTACCGGGCACAGATCGGCGCGTCTGGCTCACTGCGAAAAAGAGTCGAGGCGTTGGTCGACATTCGTACGCGGGAGGGATACATGGCGGAGTTCGTCGAGGAGAAGCGCGGAACGTATCTCCTCATCGAGAACCATTGCCCCATCTGTGCGGCGGCCACGGTCTGCACCGGATTGTGTCAGGCGGAACTCGACGTCTTTCGTCGCGTGCTCGGCGAGGACACGGCGGTAGAGCGCGTCGAGTACCTGCTCACCGGCGATCGACGCTGCGCGTACCGAGTCACGAAGCAGCGCTAACCCGTGACAGTCTGGGTTCACTCGGCTCGGCAATGATCGACGGCTGGAATTACCCCTTGAGCTTCTTCGCTGCGGCGGTGGCTTCCGTCTCGACTTCGCACCCTTTGAACTCTTTGGCGATCGCCTTGAGGGCTTTCGTTGCAGCCGCGGAGTCCTCGGCACCGAGGTCTACCGCCTCTTTGAGACGCGATCTCCCGAGCTCGAGGATTTCTGCAATCCGGTCGCGCGCTTGTTCACCGACGTCGATCCCCTTGAGCTTGGCCACCGGCAAGAAACTCTTGATCGCCTTCGCCCACTGTTTCTTGTCGAACGCTTTGGATCCCTTGTCGAAGTCCCGCTTGCTCGACTTCTCCAGCTTCTTCAGGAACTTCGCGGCGTTCACGATCTGGCCGAGGATTAGCGGCTGGGAAAGCTTCCCTTTGGGATCCTTGACTTGGTGAATGCCAATCAAGTTGCCGTACCAGTCGGTGACGACAATGGCGTGCACCTTCTCCTGAAGACCGAACTCGGCCTGGAACTCCTTGCGCTCCTTCAGAAGGACGCGAACAAACGGAGACTTCGCCGATTGCTCCATCATGGGCGTCGAAGAAAAGACCGTATGCTCTTCGCCGATGGCAGCCGGGCTGTAGTAGACGATGCCAGACTTCGCGTCGGCCGCCTTACCACGAGCCGCAATCCGAGGAGTCCACGTCATCTGAATCTTCGCCGGCTTCTGCGACTCGATCGCCGTCTCGATACCGGAAGCGCCGACCGGCGGCGCAACGAGGATCGTCACCAAGCAAACGGCGAGCAGAGCACGATTCGCGGGTTTCCGCGGGTGTATCAAACAGTGTGTCATGAATCGTTTCACTTTCTGCGAGAGGCCCGTTGCTTTCGACATCGTGCCAACGACGACGGGAGATTGCCAGACGATGCACGCGGCGGGCCCGACATCGAGATCGAGTTCGCGCTGCCGCGACGCCCTTCTCTCGCCGTGGCGGCGTCTAACTCCGCTAGCAACGTCGGTACTAGCTCGAAAGCCGCGACTCCGATTTTTTTTATCGGTCGTAGCCCATTCTTTTCGTTGGACCTTCGCACACCGCGAGTCCTAGACGTCCGACGAAGCGTGGATAGCACGGGACACTCGAGATGGTCACGGTGTTCGAGAGGGGCACGCATGACGATATTCACGACAGATCACCGCCGCGAGCGCACTTGGTCAAGATTCGGGAAGAACCCGGGTTCGGTCGAGCGGCGCCGCGAGGATGCGACTCACTCTCGCGAACACGCCGATGACCACGTCGACGCGCGGATCGAATTGATCCACGACATTTTGAACCTTGTGGCAGCGGGTGCGGCGCGTCTCGAACGACGGCTCCCCGCTTCTGGGAAGGAGCACTATGGCGGATAACGCGATGTGAGTGTGGGGCCCAAGCCTTCCGGAAGTCTTGCTCGCTGTTCGAGGACGACAGACTTCTAGGCCGGACGACACCGAAGAGAGCCTCAACCCAGGCTCGCGTCGGCTCTCTTCGTCCGACTCCGCTTCGCCCGTCCCTGCGAATCCCAACCGACGCCGATCGCAGGAGCATGGCAGCGGGCCGACTTGGGCCCCACTCTCTCCCACTGGCTTGTCGACTTCTTCCTAGAGCTAGAGAAGTCGGAGACCAACCGGGATCAACAACGAACGACACGTTCCGCTCGACCCCGGTTGCGTTCCCGCCGTACCAGCCTTGACCACACGTCAGGCCGGTCCACTGGTGTTACTTCTTAGCGTGGGTCCCGACGATCGCCACCGTGATCTCGATTTCGTCTGCCACCAACGGCATGGGCGGGCCCAGCTTGAACTCGCTACGCTTGATCTTGAATCGAGTTCGCAGCGCCAACAGATCTCCGTCGCCCCGGTGATTGCGTTCCTTCAGCTTGCCCGGCAAGTGAGTCAGGGTGACCGCAACGGTCATCTCCTTTTCGACACCGCGCATCGAAAACAGACCGACGACAACCAGTTCGACCTTGCCGTTCTTTCCCGCCTTCGCGCTCTTGACCGACTTCACCGTGAACCGAACTTCGGGATTTTTCGCGAGGTCGAGCCACTGCTCCGTCTGTAGCTTCCCTTTCATCCTGCCGTTCGGGACGTGAATGCTCTTGGCGGCGGCGACGATGGTCCCCTTCGTTGCCTTCGGCTTCTTGGGATCGAACTCCACGGTTCCGGTGATGTCGTGGACGACACCCGAGATGGGTTCCAATTCTGAGTCGAGCAGAAAATTGATGGAGTTCACGCCCTTCGGATCTTTGAAGTCGAAGGATAGCGACTCGGCGTGGGCGGTTGCGGTGGTCAGCACTAGGATCAAGGTCATGACGGCATGGCGTGTCATGGGCGCTCCATTTCAGGGTTTTCAAGGTACGAGTCTCTCGTGATTGTCGCCGCTCGGTTGTGAGATGAAAAGAGCGGCTCAGCGCCGCGATTCCCTTCGGAACTTCAACCCTCCATGCCGCCTTTGTCGACACTGTCATGCGTGGCGATCTCCGACCGCGATCGACCTCCGTTGGCGCCCGCGAACGCGGGGTGACCGTTTGCAACGACCTCAGCCGGTCGGCCCTGTCGGACAAGACGACTGTTTGCGCGACCGCGCACGACCCCGACCGCCCCCGAATCTCGTCAGCGTAAGACAACCGTGTCCACCGGTGGGTCTTGCGTCGGATTCGCTCCCATGGCCACGCGATTGCCTAGCACGGCACCCAGCACCTACGAGACCCGCACACGATGGAACCTCGCGCTTCGTCGCCCTTGTCCAGTTCCGTCGCTCACAGAAAGGCAACAGCCATGCACGTTACTTCAAAACTACTTACCGGACTGCTACTCGTTGGACTCTCGGCCACGTCGCTCTTCGCTCAAGAGCAAGCGACGCAAGGAAAAGACAAAGTAGACGCCACGCTGCCCCTCGTCTTGGCGAAGGGCGCCAAGATGCGCTACGAGGTTCGCGTCACGCCGACGAAGCTGACCGAACAGCGCGTCGCCAAAACGTGGACCTACGAGCTCGAAGTCAAAGAACCGGTGAATGGGCATTGGCCCATCGGAATCTCGGTCATCGACAGCAGCGCCAAGGCGTCGACACCGGCCAAGAGTGAAAGCCGCGTCCAATTGGGATGCACGGTCGACGCGAAAGGCGTGGTCCGCGAAGTTCCAGCTTCGGGAGCCGCAGTGCCCCACCTTCAACGAACGCTAGACCTGATCTTTGCGCACGGGCTCCGAGCGAAGCCGTTGTCGAAAGGCTCTGCGATGATTCTCGGTGCACCCGGTCCCAAGAGTTCCACGGCGCTGACGCTTCGATACGAGTCGACCGCCAAGAGTGATCGAATCGCATTCACCATCTCTGCCGAGAACAAGTCGAACCCAACTCCGGCGAGCGCCGCCGGCAAGGAAGTCTCGACGAAACCGGGGAAGTCATCCGGGTCCGCGGTGTACGACTCGAAGTCGGGGCTCCTACAGTCTGCTTCGATCCGCAGTGAGTCGTCGGTCTACTCGGTGAAGCCGGCGCGAACCGCGCCCGCGAAGTAGCAACTCCGTCGGTTGAGAGGCGGTCGGAAGAAACCACCCCCTCAAAAAGGGCGCCTATGCTCGGCTCCGCCGCTGAGCCGGGCGCCCTTTCCTTTGTTACCACTTCTTGCCGTTGCCAGAGGAAGTCGTCGTACCCCCGTCGATGATCGTACTTCCATCGCTGGTGCCGCCGCCGTCAATAGTGCCTCCGCCCGACGTGCTTCCCCCGCCGGAGGAAGTCGCCCGAGTGATCGACGTCCTTCGCCACGCTTCCTGGTAGTCCGTCTCGCCGGGCTGAATCGGAAGGCCCGAAACGCCGGCGGACTCCGTGACCACGCTCGGGTCATGGGTCCAATTGGTCGTCGCTCCGGTCAGAGTCATACGACCCGTCGTGTACATTCCTCCGGTGGCGTTGATCAACAAAGTGTTTGCCACCGTAATGGTACCGTCGACCACGATCGTCCCGCGCACCTCGAGAAGCGTGACGTCGCTAACCACCACACTACCGTCGACGGTGAGAGACAACGTCTGCCCGCTCTGGCCCAGGATCACCGAGCCCCCGTTCCCATCGACCGTCACCGATCCGGTGACGAAGATAGATCCGGAGATTTCCGCCGGCCCCTCTATGGTCAAATCCCCATCGACCATCATCGCATCGAAGTGGTGGGACCCGGCGGGAATGGCCAGGGCGGTTTCGGTGCGTGTCGCGGTGGCCATGAACGCAGCACGGTCGATAGAGAAGGCCGCGGTACCCGCCTGCTCGGTGGGGCCATTCACTAATGCGCCCCCCCTCAGCTGGAGGTTGCCCTGGTGACGAATCATCGCGTCCGTCGACAACGATCCGCCGTCGAGGATGAGCTCCCCACCGAGTTCTACCGGTCGCTCCACTTCAGCAGGCGACGTCGACACACCGACGAGGTACGCGGTGATGCCGCCGTCAAACTCCCCGCCACTGGTACCGGACGTCGTTATCTGTAACCCTCCTGTGACATCGGCCAGGGTCACGTCGACATCGGCTCCCGCCGCGGTCGTCAGTGTGAACTTCCCGCGAAACGTCGGGTCGTCGGCTAGCCGCTGGTATCCGAGATCGATACCCCCTTCAGCTAGGATCGAGAGACGCAGTCGCTCCTTGCGTTCATCGTCGATCGTCCCGTGAGCGAGGCTCATGTTCATGGTGCTGACCGAAATCAAGACCACGCCGACCATCAGAACAACGGCCATGACCAGCACGACGCCGCGTTGTCGTTCGTTCTCACTCATGCGCTCGCTCCTCAATCTCGACGACGTTGGCTGGCACCGCCGTGGAGTTCGTGGGTCCGTCCGCCGGCCGTCAACCGAAGAGTGACTTCGATCAAGGGATAGCTGATCTCGAAGTTGTCCCACTTCCCGGTCTTGCCCAGCGTTACCGATTGCACGCGAACTCGTTGATTGTCCAAGCCGGCCGTGCTGACCATCCCGATCAACTCGCGCTGACGGGTCAACAGGTTGTTGAAGTAGGCCAAGGCAGAGTCTTCGAGCATCTCCAACTCGACTCGGTACGGAGTTCCCGCCGTCCATCCGCTAGCTGCCACCGCCTCGTCGGCAGTCGCGCTGGCTTTCATGGTCTTGAGGCGAATCGAGTAGTCGTCACCGAACACGACGGAAATCCCGAGGGTGTCCGCCGACTCTTCACCGTAAATCAAGGGGCGGTACTCGCCGGCCCCGTCGAGCGGCGTGAAGTCGGTGGCGAGATGAAGCCCGCGTTGATCGAGGGTCGGCGACACGGTGATCGTGCTCGGCAACAGCCCTCCGGCGAGGACGATCAGTTCATCGACGGCGTCGTACGCGATGGCCAAATCGGAATCGACCGCGCTGAGATCCGCCACGATGTATGTGGCGCTCGTCTCCGTGACGACACTCCCGGGAAGTCCGACGGGTTCCGTCAGAACGTCGGCGTAGTCGACCGCGTCAAAGCTATCGCTGATCTTCAATGCGCGAGTCACGAATTCTGCCACGTCCTCCGAGAGTAGTTCTGGCGTACCGTACGAGCCAGAACCGTGCGCAACTTGTCGGTACAGTGACCCCGTCGACAGGGTGTACAGAATCGTCTCCTGTTCGTCGTCGAGGTCAGCCGTGTATCGCGTGACGAGTTCAAGCACACCGGAGCCGGCACGAAGCACTTCTTCGGAGTCTCGGACCGCGAAATTGATCGTCTCGAGGATCGACGTTCCGCGAACCAAGGCGGACAGGCACTCTTGAGAAGTCTCTTGCTGATCCGCCGTGGCCACCTGCACGTACGCCACGGAGGCGATCAGCCCGGCCACGATGCTGATCACCATCATGAGCTCGACCAGCGAGAAGCCGGCCCGCCGGCGCGATCGTTGAGAGCTAGTCCGGTGGACCAAGCCAAACGGAACATAGACTCGCTCGACAGGCCATCGCGACGCCACTAGGGAGCTTTCCTGCATCGATAAGACTCGGCGGAGTCGGCCGACGTCCCGCCGCGGCTGTTGGTCCAACGGACCTCCATCAGTATCTCTTTGGTGTTGGCGTCGATCGCGGTCACGACGCGACGCGTTTCCATCCCCGTGTACTTGTCATCGATACGCCAGGCAGTGCTCGATAAAGAGTCGAACCGACTGGCCCGAATCGTCTCGGCGTGTCGATTGAGCACCCAGTACGCATGAATTCTTCGCTCGGCGTCGAGATTGAAACTAGCCTGCGCTCCGAACAGTTCGAGCGCGGCCACCACCGACGTGCCGAGGATGGTCATCGCAACAATACACTCGATCAGGCTGAATCCTCTGCGCCGCGACATCTTGGTCTCTCCTCTGGAGTATTCTCCCTAGTATCGGCACTCCGCGACCAAACCTGTCGGGCGCATTCGCCCCGCTAGAGGTGCGGCCGAAAAGTGCTGTTGATGCGAGAGGTCGCGATTTCAAGGTCAGTGCGCCCGGCGAAACGCAGTCGTATTGCTCATACTTCGAGTTTCGCCGGGCGTGCTGGCCG
>JAJFFE010000229.1 GCA_021776775.1 Planctomycetota bacterium
GCTGAAGCCAACGTGCACGTCCCACACCTCGAACCAGTTGCGCGGGTATCCAAGACGGTCACGAAGCAGGCGACCCACCAGCACGACCCGGTGCCCCTTCTTCGCTTCGGTTGCTGCCGCATGTACGTGTTGGAACGGGTACGCCTCAGCTAGGTTGCCGACGTGAGACTTCCACGCTGACTCCGCGAACCAGGCCAGGTCGCGCTTGGTGCGCTCCGGCCAGGCGAAGAAATTCACGTTGTGGTCGAAGTCCGCTCCGATATCAAACAGGTCGTGTTTACCCTGCGAGCGATAGCCATTCATGTATCCGTCGACAGTCAACCACCGTCCGGTGTAGTCGTCAGGGAAGGCCGCGAGCTCTTCCGGGGTTACTCGCTCCTCGGGGATCTCTCCCTGTTTCGGCGCGTCGTCAAAGCTGAAGCGACGTTGGTCTCGGAACATCTCGAACGGGCGCAGGAACTGCGAGAACTCCACCGCGTAGCTACGCAGGAAGTTCGGACGAACGCGAATGTCGTTGCCAGCGTTCTTCCATGCGGTCGTGGCGACTTTGAACGCGTCACGTGACGGCGGGAATTCCTGGAACAGGTCACGTATCTTGGCAGACATCGAGTAGCTGGCCCCTTGCGCCCGGATGTACTCGAGCGTGCTTCCGTTGTCTTCGCGCAGCAAGAGTCCTTCGATTTCGTCGGTGGCCTTCCCCACGCGCTTCTTGATGATTTTGAGGTTCCTCACTTTGTCGATCACCTTGATCAGGGCGCGCTTTTCCTTCGAGGTTATGTTCTCGCCGACCTTCTCTAGCCCGCCGCACTTTGCACACGTCAACCACTTGTAGCCGCTGCACGGTCCGCACGTGACCCAGATGTAGACCCACTTGCTGTTGCGACGGACTCTCTTGCGGATCTGGCCCGAGCCCGCGCACTTTCCGCACTGCTTGAACCCACCGGACTTGGCGCAGGCGTTCGGGCACTTCTTCAAGTCGTGCTCGACCGGCTTTACCTTCTCCTCATAGAACTCGTCGTCGAGCAACTCTCTACACCGCGCGATACGCGCGTAGACTTCCGTTGACTTGACGAAGTCTCGGTCGGTCGGAGCCGCTGGAATGAGTGACTGTGCTTTCTCGAACTCGGCTAGAGCTTTCTTGACCGAGCTCTTCGCGAGAAGTTCGTCGCCGGTTTGCAAGTGCTGTCGTTGTCGTTGCGTCACCTTGGTCTCGGCGCCGCGCAGCAGTGCCCGAGCTTTTGGGTCGTCGTGCTCTTCGAGCAATTCGTGCAACAGTGAGTATGCGACTTCGAAGCGACCCTTGCTAATTTCGTATTGCGCCAGCGCCGTCGCCGCTGATCGGTACTGTGGGGTCTTGCCAAGCTTGACGATCTTCCGATAGCAGATCGCACTCCAGGCGGGCTCCGACGCCTCCTTGCACCACGTTGCTAGTTCGGCGAGCGCTTTGGCATCGGAACCGTCGGTCGCAGTGAAGCGGGCACGAAAGTGTCGGTAGTCGGCGCCTTCGCTGGCCGGGAATGGCAGGAACGTGGCAGCAAAGGTAAGCACACATAGGAGGGTACGCGCCGACATGATTCATCCAATCCTTCTGAGCTTTGCGTTTCATCATACGCGACCGCGACCGCACTTTCTCCGATTCTTGTCGCCTTGATTTGCTGACACGCAGCGCGAGAGACCTGTTAATGTTCGTGCCGTTCTTTGACGTGGTTTAGAGAGGTCGCGGATGAGTAACTTCGAGATTCTGGCCAGCGGACCGAGCCCTCTCGGCTTGCTCTGCCTTCGACGACGCGAGCTGATTTCAGATCCCGGTACTGTGATCACCGAAGTGACGCTGAACCACGAGTTTCTGATGAGTAGCTACCACACGGAGTCAGAACGCGCTCTCGCCACCTCGGCGGTGAAGCTTCACGGTGGTGAAGGGCTCGCGGTCTTGGTCGGTGGACTAGGGCTCGGGTATACCGCGGCCGCGGTACTCGAGACCGAGCGGGCCGCGTCGGTTGAGGTCGTGGAGTATCTGCCCGACGTCATCGAGTGGATGGAGAGCGGTCTCGTTCCCCTGTCCGACACGCTCGCGAAGGACGCGAGGTTGAAGCTGACAGCCGGCGATGTGTATGGGCTTCTCGCCGGCCCGCCGGCGGAGACCTACGATCTCATCTTGATCGACGTCGACCATTCGCCCGACGAGCGACTCGACACGGGCCCGGGGTTCTTCTACACCCGGGAGGGGCTGGCACTCGCAAAGCAGCATCTCGAACCACAAGGTGTGTTGGCGGTGTGGTCTTATGCGGAGAGTTCTTCGTTCTCCGAGGCGCTCGCCGATGTGTTCTCCGAAGTCCTGGCGGAGCCTGTCTCCTTCGAGAACCGGCTGACCGATCAAGTGTCAACCGACTGGCTGTTCTTCGCACGAGATTGAGGGTCGTCGCGCGCCACAGCATCGGTGCGAGCCTGACCGGCGCACCTCTGGCCTGAACTAGGCGTAGCGCGAAGCTCGATCGAGCCGAGTCGGTCTCTTGCTTCGCTCGGCGTTTGCGGCGTCGTTCGAATCGCTGACGCGGATCCTTCTTCTCGAGCGCAATATCCACGGCCTGCTCGACTCTCCGCGACCGCGGGAAGCGCAGCCTGCGCGGCTTCGCCTGATGAAGAGTCCGGGCGAGTGTTCGAGCCACGCCACGATGCGCCCTGTAAAGGCGCCTTTGAGGCGCGACTTATCAGGTGACCAACACATAGCCTTGCGATTCGGCGCCAGTGATTCAGGCCCCAAGAGCTGAACGAATGGCTAGCTACGCGTAGCCAGTGTTAGCCCGTGAGTTCTGGAGTGTCCACACTGTGGGTGGGCCCGGTGTCTTCCGTGTTGCCCGTTATCGACGCGATCTGTTTCATGACGCGCCCCATCTCGAGGTCGGCTTCGTCGAGCATCGTCAGGCAGTCGCGCTTTAGCCCTCGTCGTAGTGTCGACTCGATCTGAGTCATTTGATAGTGAAGACGGACGGCGGAGACGTTTCCGGTCACTCCCTTGAGGGCGTGTGCGAGCAAGCGCGCTTCGTCGAGTTGTCCCGCTTCGAGCGCGTCTCGTAGGAGCCGCATGTCGGTGGGGCCGCGCTCGGCGAATGCACTCAGGACTTTGTGGACGAGCGATTCCTTGTCCAAGCACCGCTTGCGGAGTTCCTGAAGATCGACGACCAGACCTCGTTCGTCGCTACTCGGTCCCGGCGGCGCCGTCGGTCCTTCGGTGGCTGACTCACGGTCGGGTGCGTCCTTTTCGCGGGCAGCCTCGTCCCGCGGTACTCGGCTCAGGTCTTGGGAGTAGATGAAGCGATCCAGGGTTCGCACGAGCGTGGACGTATCGAACGGCTTTGTCAGGTAGTCGTCCATTCCCGCTTCGAAGCAAGATTCGCGATCGCCGACCACCGCATTGGCAGTCAGAGCGATAATCGGGATGGCCTCTCCGCTGCGCGTGAAGACCTCTCCGTCGGCCTCCGCTTGGCGGATCTGTTCAGTGGCCTCGAAGCCGCTCAGTTCAGGCATCTGGCAGTCCATGAGGACGACGTCGAACTTACTGATTGCGAGCGCCTCGAGCACTTCGACGCCATTGGATGCGATCTCCCAGCCGAACCCTGACTCCGTGAGCAACTCCGAAGCGACGATCTGGTTGATCGTGTTGTCTTCAGCCAACAGCACTCTCCCCTGAATGCCGTGTCGTTCGATGCGGCTGTCTTCGACGGTTTGGTTCTGAGATAGATTGGCGCTGTCGATCGGAGTCGTACTCAGGACGCTCATCAAAGTATCGAAGAGCTGAGACTGCACGATCGGTTTCGTTAGCCACGCATCCACGGATCGGGAGTCGGCCGGATCTTGATTTAGTGGAGCCAGCGCGACAAGTGCCGCCCGCGATTTGGAGCTTTGGAGCATCAGCTCTCGCATGAATGTCTTGTCAGCGTCGATTCCGACGTCGACGAACACGACCGCGAAGCTCTTCTTGGCCGCGTCTGCCTCTGCGATGAGGCTCTTCGCCTCAGCCGTTGATCGCGCCAGGCTCGTTTGGATTCCCCACGACTTCAACTGATGGGTCAGTGCGTGTCGAGTCGCGTTACTCGTTGTAACGACGAGCATTCGTCGGCCGGCAACTTGTACCAAGACGCTGGGTCGTTCCCAAGCCGCGGAACCCGGTTCTTCTTCATCCAGGGTTCGCGGGCACGGGATGGCCACCGAGAATCGCGAGCCGCGCCCGACTTCGCTATCGACCTTGATCCGGCCACCCATCAGATCGACGAGACGGCGACAGATTGCGAGCCCTAGGCCCGTACCTCCGAAGCGACGTGTCGTCGTCGAATCGACTTGCGTGAACGAGTCGAAGAGATCTTTCCGGCGGTCGGCAGGAATCCCAATGCCGCTATCCTCGACCTCGATGAATAGTTCGCTCTCACTCTGGCGATCGTCGGCGTTGTGGCATGAGACGCGGAGTACCACGTGGCCGGCGCTGGTGAACTTCAAGGCGTTGTTCACGAGGTTCGACATGATCTGCCGGATGCGCTGCGGATCTCCGACGATCCGGGACGGCACGGAACTATCGATGACCGCTTCGAGTTCCAGAGACTTACTCGCGGCCTGCGAAGAGAAGATGGACGCGACTTCTTGGGCCGTGTTGCGGACGTCGAACAAGATTCTCTCGAGCTCCAAGTGTCCGGCTTCGATCTTGGAGAAGTCTAGAACGTCGTTGATGATCTCGAGCAACGCGGCTGCGGACGCGCGCCCCGTCTCTGCGTAGCGACGTTGCTTGTCATCCAGACTTGTCTTGAGGAGTAGCTCATTCATACCGACGACGCCGTTGAGGGGCGTTCGGATCTCGTGACTCATGTTGGCCAAGAACAAGCTTTTCGCTTCGCTGGCGGCGACGGCCACGTCTTTTGTGGCTTCGAGTTCGGCGGTACGCACCCGGACTTCTTCTTGGAGGTTGTCGTTGAAGTCGCGGAGGGCGACGTCGCGTTCTTGAATCGCCGAACGCATCTGTTCAAACGCGTCGGCCAGCTCTCGAATCTCGTCTCCGCCGGGATCGTCGATGCTACCGTCCAAGTCGCCGCTGGCGATCTGGTTGCTGGCGTTGACCAGCGCCGACAGTCGGCGAGTCCACGACCGGGACGCCAGGCCGAGAATCAGCCCGGTGAGGATTAGCGCGAAGAGGAGTGAGACACCAATCAAGCGGGCTTGGAGGTTCTTCATTCCTCGCGCTAGTTCGAGCGTGTTGCCGACGACGACCACGCCGACTCGGTCGACGACCGCATCGCCCGAGGGAATTCCGTCTTCGAGCGGGCGAGTCAGCGCGATTACGGGAGCCGTCCCGGCGATCGCATTCTTGTGGACGAGCCGCCCCGATCGATACGTCTGCCAGAGCTGCGGATCCGAGTGGTCAAGAGCGATGACCGACCCGGCTTGATCGAACACCGCCACGAATCCGATTTGTGGATCCTGGGAGAGCCCCGAGATCAGGCGTTGGACTTCCATCCCATCGGAGATGCTGAGGGGGAGTTCACAGCTACGGGCGACCCCCCGGGCCAGCGCGGTCACTGCGCGAAGGTGTTCCGATTCGATGAGTCGGTTCTGCTGAACCAGCGCGACCGTTGCGATGAGTACCACCGCCAACGTCGTGGTCGCCAGGGAGGACAGAATCACCTTTGCGCGAAGTCCCATGCGGGGCGTTCAACCTTCTACTCGGATTCGAGCGGGCAAGTCGGGGGCGTGTTCGCGATGGACAGACTCCGGGGTCTGTCGTCGCAGGGTCATCCCAAGCGATCGCATTCTTCTTATCGAGAATCTTGGTCATAGCTCTGAAGTCGCAATAGACCGAGGAATTGATAAGGACATTGCGCGCAGTACTTTGGGCGTGGCACGGAGGTGCGGCGTAGGTCCCCGATTCGTGGGTTCGGAGTCGGACGGTCAGCGCAGCGGTGCCCTACGCTTTCTTGGCAGTCAGTCCGATGCGTTTGCGACCGGCATCGACGGAGAGGACGCGAACGGTGATGGTCTGCCCAGCCGAGACGACTTCTTTGGGGTCGCGAACGAAGTGGTCGGCGAGCTGCGAAATGTGAACGAGTCCGTCTTGGTGCACGCCGATGTCGACGAACGCACCGAAGTCGGTGACGTTTGTGACGACACCTTCGAGAGTCATTCCTTCGCGCAAGTCGTCCAAGGAGTGGACGTCATCGCGGAACTGTGGCGCCGAGAAATCGGCGCGGGGGTCGCGGCCCGGCTTCTTTAGTTCCTGAATGATGTCACGTAGTGTTGGCTCGCCGACCTCGTCGTCGACGTAGCGATCGATCGCGATTCGATCGGGCAGCGCACCATCTTGGACGAGATCGGCGACCCCGACCTCGAGGTCGCGTGCCATCGATTCGACCAGTGAGTACCGCTCCGGGTGCACCGCCGACTGGTCGAGCGGATGATCTCCGCCACGAACCCGAATGAACCCGGCCGCTTGTTCGAACGCGCGCTTGCCGAGACCGGACACTTGGAGCAGCCGTTTACGGCCCGAGAACGGCCCGTGCTGTTCTCGGTGTCCGACGATCTTCTTCGCCAGCGCCAAACCGATGCCCGCGACGTAAGAGAGAAGCGGCGCACTGGCCGTATTGAGTTCGACACCGACTCGGTTCACGCAGCTCTCGACGACCTCGTCCAGCTTCCGTTTCAGTGTCGGCTGATGCACGTCATGTTGGTACTGTCCGACTCCGATCGAACGTGGATCGATCTTGACGAGTTCGGCGAGCGGGTCCTGCAGCCGTCGTGCGATTGAGATTGCTCCGCGAATCGTCAGATCGAGATCCGGAAACTCCTCCCGCGCGATGTCCGAGGCGCTGTAGATGCTGGCGCCAGCTTCGTTGACGGACAGCACCAGTGTGTCTGTGAAGTCGTGCTCTTTCGTCAGCTTTCGAACGAACGCTTCGGTTTCTCGTCCACCCGTGCCGTTGCCGATGGCGATTGCGCGTGGGTTGAACTTGCGAAGAAACTCGAGGAACTGACCGGCCGCACGATCCTGCTGCTGACGGCCCACGGGGTAGATCGTGATGTGATGGAGTAGCTTGCCGGTGTCGTCGACGCTTACGCATTTGCACCCAGTGCGAATCCCGGGGTCGATTCCGATGACCGAGCGGCTACCGAGCGGAGCCGCGAGCAGTAAGTTCTCCAGGTTGTTGGCGAAGACTTCGACCGCCGCCCGATCTGCCGCTTGTTTGAGCTCCCAGCACACATCGCTCTCGAGACTCGGGTGAAGCAAGCGGGTCATAGAGTCTTCGATCGCGGTTGCGATCTCGCCAGAACACGCCGTGCCGTCACGCCACCCAGACCGACGACGTATCTCGCTCAGGAGCGACTCGTGGTCGAGTTCGATGCGCATACGCAGGATCTTCTCGTTCTCGCCCCGCAGTATGGCGAGATACCGATGCGACGGAATGGACTTGACCGACTCGCGATAGTCGAAGTACAGCTCGAACTTCTCGCCACCCTCCTTCTTCCCGCGCACGACTTTGGATGTGACCACTCCATGGCGCGTCATGGCGTCCCGCACGAGCGCTCGCGTCTCCGCGTTCTCAGCGATCGACTCGGCGATGATGTCGCGCGCACCGGCGAGCGCCGACTCTACGTCCGGAACCTCACCGTTCGGATCAACGTACTTGCGAGCCGCCTCTTCGGGCCCCGGGCTACGCGGCAGCGTTCGCATCCACTCCGCCAGAGGTTCGAGCCCACGCTCCCTCGCCATCGACGCCCGCGTGCGCCTTTTCGGTTTGTACGGTAGGTAAAGATCTTCGAGATCCGTCTTGGACGAGCAAGTGAGCAACCGCTGACGCAGGTCGTCGGTCAACGCGCCTTGCTCGTCGATCGTCGCGATGATCTTGCGACGTCGATTTTCGAGTTCGCACAAGTACTCGTTCCGCTCCTGGATCGCCCGGATCTGCACCTCGTCTAGCCCGTTTGTCACTTCCTTTCGGTACCGAGCGATGAACGGAATCGTATTGCCCTCGGAGAGCAGCCCGACCACGGCGGCGACGCTTTGCAGCGGCAACGATAACTCTTCGGCAAGGCTCGGAACGGGATCAAACGGTGTGGGGTCGGACTGCTCTGGATCGGACTGCGCGGGGCTCGGCATGGTGTACTCTCTCTGGTGCGTCACCTCGGCACGGTACCGCAAATCGTTCGGCGGATCACCCCGGACCTTTGTTGTCTCGGCTTCAATGGTCGTGGTAACCGCCGAGTCCGAGGATCCGCAACCGGGAACGTCGGAGAACGGTACAGTGTGCGGGGGGCGAGAGCGTCCACGTCTCTCGATTGCGGCGGCTTGTCGTGTTCAAAGTTTGAAGGAGTCGGCTCGTGCAAAGAATTTCTTGGCTGGCTGTCGTCGTCGCACTAGCCACTGGCTGTGTGGGCACACGCGCGATCGACGGTCCGCGGTCTGCCGTCGAAACTCGTCCACTCCTGGACGGGCGGGCTGACCGCCCGCCCACCCGCATACAGGGGTTAACAGACGGCCCACGGTAAGGGGATGTTAAATGTGCGGGGGATACCA
>JAJFFE010000230.1 GCA_021776775.1 Planctomycetota bacterium
AAGATCCACATAGAGCTTACGTCGTCGGATCTCCGCCAAGTGCGCAATGACCTGAGCCGCGTGAGCCTTCTCGAGCTTCACCAACCGCTGAACCTCGAGCACCAAGTCATCCTTCGAGAGCATCCCAACGCGACGAACACAATCCAGCATCCAAGACATAAGACCCTCCAGAGTCATCAACGAGTTTCGAGTACCCATTGTAAATGACGATCCAGAGTCGACGATTTGTCTCGCCTGCAAGACGAACAACGCCAATGCTATCGTCGAAGACCAAGCACCATCGGCCAACACGTCACGTCGCAAACTCGACCGTCACGGTGCACCCCACAATCGCTCGACATAGACCCGCTCATTCATGGTCAAAACCTCGTCAACAACAACCTCGACAACTTTTCAAGATTCAAGAACGAAACAGTCGAGCGACATCGTTCAAACGATGCCGCACCCATCAACGCAACCAAACGACACTGCCATGTTCGCCCACCCGGAACCGCACCCAGCTCGGTACGGATCACGCCGCCCAGCGCACCCGGCTCATCGCCCAACGCGCCTCCGCAAGCATCGGGCACCACCGCTGCCCAACGCCCCAAACAGAATGGGACCGACCCCGATCCGCCCGTCCAGCGTTCGAAGCCGTCCCGGTCTCCAGCCACTGCCCCGGCGCCAAAGCCCACCCCTCGCTCATAGTCGGTGGCGAGCCATCGACTCGGCCATCCCCAACCCACTGGTGTTCGAGCCACGCCACGATGCGCCCTGCAAAGATGCGCCCGGCAATATCGCCGTTCGGGGCGCCTTATCCGGTGACCAACGCATAGCCTTGCGATTCAGCTCCAGTGATTCAGGCCCCAAGAATCTCAACGCCATGCCTGGTTACGCCCAATTTTCAGCCTATGAATACGGGCTAGAGGCATGGTTAGCCGGACGCCTCGGTGGTCTGCTCGAGTCGAATCGCGTCCGGAAACCAGAGGGTTCGTTGCGGGAACGGGATTTCGATCTTCGCTTCATCCAGCTTCTCTTTCACCCGGCGCAGGACTTCGTCCCGCGACTGACGGATTTCGAGCTGGGTCGCTCCCGTCCACCAGGTGATTTCGAAGTTGATGCTCGAGTCCGCAAGCTCGTGGGCAAAGACTTCGATCGACTCGCTGGAATCCGCGGTGGAGCATTGCTCGACCGCGTCGCGGATCACTTCGCCGGCTCGATCGAGATCCGTCACGTAGGCAACCCCACAATAGACGGTCGCTCGGCGCCGCGAACGGTTGGTGAGAATGTCGACCGGATTCTTGAACAGCATGGCGTTCGGAACGACGATCAGTTGCCCATCGACCTTCCGAATCATGGTCATGCGAACCGTGATGCGTTCGATCTTGCCCATGATGGAGCCGCATTCGACGAAGTCGCCGCGATCGAACGGATACTTCCACAGGATGAGTACGCCGGCGAAGAAGTTCTCGAAGATGTCCTTGAAGGCGAACCCTACCGCCACCGATCCGAGCCCGAGCACAGTGAGAGCCTTCGATGGAGTCAACCCTGGAAACATGATGATCGAGGCGACCAATAGCCCGCCTCCCCAGACACCCAGCGTGAATAGCTGCGAGAGGAGGTTTTGAATGCTGTTGCGCAGTTTCATACTGTCCGTGACTCGGCGGACCACGACCTGAGCCAGTCGACTGACGAGCGCGGTGAGAATCAGCACCAACAGCCCGGCGACGATCAGCGGAGTGTGCGCGACGGTGTCGCGCCAGATGGATCGGACACTCCCAGTGATGACCCCGAGCGTGTTCGCGGTCACCAATGATCGTTCGACTCGGATCCTGTTGACCACCGCCACCACTCCATCGATGCCTCGGGTCATCTCGGTGACCCATTCTTTGTGCGGCTGCTCTGCGGTTGTTCCTTCGATGACCGCGACTCCGTGGAGGACACGAACCTCGACGTTCTCGAACCAACCGGAGGTGTCCAGGACCTCCGTCAACCGGCGCCCGACCGCCGTGTCGGGATCCTCCCGGTCAGAGGCGGCGTCGGCTTCCTGATCGATCGCAGGCATCGTCTTCCCGGGTTGACCGAGCGCGACGCCCGATTGCGGAAGAGCCACAAGGGTGAGAACGATTGCGATCCCGACGAGCAAGAGTGCGGTCTTACGTAAGCTAGCCAAGGTCAGTCTCCAATGAGTTCTGGAATCGTGGATCGGTGGGGACGCGGACTATCTTCGGCTAGGGCGCAGTTCCCTGCGCGGCTAGCCTCGCCCGTTGGTATCGCCTCTTGAGGTCGTCGAGGTCTCGGGGGGCGGTAATTCGTTCATCGAGGTTGTCTGATAGTAGGTCTGCATGTTCGAGGATCGAGCGAAGAGCGGTTTCCGTCGCTTTGGGAGCGAGCCTTTCGAGCTGCTCGAGCAGTCGGATATTGACGCTGACATTACCTCGGGAGTGCTGCCGAATCTCGTTGAATGCAGAGTCCAGAAGTCCAGAAAAGGTCACGGTCGGAATAAACAGACGCGGAACCCCGGCCGGGTCACGGTAGACCCCGGACGGAAGGGTGGCAGCAGCCGGCTTCGACAATGCGGCTCCGAGATAGTCGATGCACTCGAGCGCGGTGTGCGGGTCATTGATGCCGGGCGACAGCGCGCGCAGCGCGATCTCGACCAATTGCTCCAGGGCGAATTCGCAGTCTTGCGTCAAGCTACGATCGGGACCGATCGAGAGCTTCGAAGCGAGTTGACCGGAGTCGATCTCCGAGTCGTCCCGAACGCCGACGAAGTATCCGACCTCGGCGTCCTCGATCAAGAAGCTGCCCGGTTTCACATCGAGCACTACCACGCCGTCAAGCTTACATGCCATATCAACCAACCCAGCCGTGTCGATGCTGCGAACGTTGCCTGTAGCGTGAGCAGTGATCGGAGTTGTCCGCTCGGGATCCGCGTCGGGTACCGGGGCGTCCTCCCGTTGCGGGTTCAGCAGAGTCGAAGCGACGATGGCTTCCAATTCCCGGAAGACCCGTTGGATGACGGTCGAGGCTTGTATCGCGACTGCAATGTTGTGGATGAAGATGATGAGTACGCCGACATCCAAGATCACCAATGCGAGAGTAACCACGACCGTAAGCCGCGGTGTGTAGGCCCAGTCGGTTCCGGTCCTCAGCGCCGACAGCGTGAACACGCAATAGGTGAAGGAAGAGACGAACGAACCGAGCGCGAACTGCGTCCACCGGTCGTGCATGAAATTCTTCACCAGGCGGGGACCGTACTGTGAAGAAGCTAGTGTGAGAACGACGATCGTGATCGAGAAGACCACGCCGGCAACACTAATCGTTGAAGTGGCGACGATAGAGAGTAGGAGTTGCGCGCTCTCCGGTCGGACCGACCAGATCCAGCTCTCTACTCCAGGGAGGAAAGCGCCTTCGTTGTCCACTCCGATCGACGTCATCGCGAGAGCGATACTCGCCGCGGTCATCAAGATGGGTAAGAACCAGAAGCTTGACGCCAGGCGCTCCCAGAACAGCGCAATCCGTCTTCGCAAGGGAACCCTCGTTCATGGATGTGTCGCGTCACAGTCGCTATCTCGAACTGCGAGGACAGTACTGTTCTATGAGGACACCAGTGCCCCGTATCACAAGTTCGCCCGATAACCGCCGGCCGCTTTCCGCTCTGGCGTTGTTGCGCCTCCTGGAAGTGTTTCCGCTCGGCGCTGGCCCGTTCCTAGTTACCAATACGACGGCGTCGGCGCGCCTAGCCAGAGC
>JAJFFE010000024.1 GCA_021776775.1 Planctomycetota bacterium
ACGTTCGTCGAACTTGGCGCCGATTCAGAGCTGGTTCGGTTCGGAGTCGCGCGATACCTCATCAATGGGATCGAAGGTCGACGTTCGGGCTATGGATTCGACAAGGTCGTCCAGGCCATTGCCGCCGAGTTCGGCGATTCCGAGTTGCATCGCCTCGCCGAGGTCCTTCGTGCGAGAGAATGCCTAGCAAGCCACCAGTTTGTTCCCACGATTGAAATTCTTGCCCCGCTCCAGGCGCCCCAAGATCTCGGAGGCGATGTGTTCGCGACGTTCGTATGGTGCACATCCCGCCGCTGGCTCGGATGGGCTCAGCAACATCGCGGCGATTTGCAAGGTGCGAGTCGTGAGCTCACGACTGCCCTTGAGATTGCTGAACAGCACGACTTTTGCGTCCGGCAGTCGTACCGAGTGACGGCCGCTGCCTTGTCCGTCGCCACCGGCCAATTCCGCGACGCCATCCAAGCACTGAGCGACGAAGACTTCCGCCGCGAAACCCGCGACCAGGACGATATCGAGACGCTCCTCTATTCCCATCTCCTCGCCACCGAAGCGGCGCTCTCGCTCAAGGCCACCGCGAAAGCGAACTTTGAACTGTGCGAGATGGAAACCCTCATTGACGCTCACAGAGTGCGACTCGGCCACTACCGCGGATACCTCGTCCTGCTGTCTGCCAAGCTCGACACCCTCTGGGGCAACCATGACGAAGGCGTACACCTCTTCAACCACGCCATCGAACTCTTCGAAGCGCTGAACCCACCCGACTACGCCGCCGTCATCGACGCCAAGCTCGAACTCGTCAAGTTCGCCATCCGCGACGGTCAGTACGACATCGCCCTGACCCGCATTGGCGAACTCCTCGACGAATCCGAAGAACGTGGTTGCATCGACGCGCGCACGCGCCTCCTTGGCCTGCAAGCCAAGCTCTTCATGGACGAGAACGCCCCAACCGAGAACCTCCGCGAAGCGTATGCCGACCTAGTCTCGCGGGTACACCTCATGAACAACCCCCGGCTCACGTTCATGGCGTACGCCGACCTCTACGCCTACGCCCGCAAGAATCTCCAACCGCGCGATCAGAAGTTCTGGCTCACCCGACTCAAGGGTCTGCGTGACCTCCTCGATCGCAGTTGCTACGAAGACCTCTACGGCAACTACGTGCTCGAACGTTATCGCCAAGAAATCGAAGGCGGTCTCGAAGCGCTCGACTGGGACTTGGATCGCTTGACCGAGTAGGGCCGTACGGTGGCGACGGGAATCGCGGCGTTCGTCCCCCGGCGCTATCGACCGGACCGGCTGTTCTCTACTATTCGGTTCGCCCCTCGGCTCCAGCTCGACCCGTTGTCGATACGTCGGCCGAACAACACTCGAGACTCACCAAGGACCGAATTCTAATGCTGAAGCTCATCTGCACCGTCGTCGGCGTGATGCTCCTGTCCATCAGCCCCGCTAGCGCTGAAGAGATGACGATCGACCGGCTGTTCCGAAGTGACCGAGTGCTCGAAGTGAAGATCACGGTCGCCGAGAAGGACTGGAACACGATCCGCACGCAATCTCGCGACTTCATGTCCGCGCTCGACGAGGCTCGGAAAGAAGCCCCGATCGAACCTCCCTACACGTACGTCGAAGCGAGCGTCGTGATCGACGGTGTCGAGTTCCCCCGAGTGGGGCTGCGCAAGAAGGGCTTCATCGGCTCGCAAAGTCGGACGCGTCCGTCGCTAAAGATCAAACTGGATCACCTCGACCCCAAGGGTGGCGTTCAAGGTCTGAACAACTTGACGTTCAACAACAACCGTCAAGACCGCAGCCAGGTGAGCCAAGTCATGGGGTACGCCTTCTTCAACGACGCCGGTGCCCCTGCCTCTCGTTGTTCGTTCGCGCACGTCACCGTGAATGGCAACGACTTGGGTATCTACTCTCACGTCGAGTCGGTGCGCAAACCGATGTTGAAACGCGCCTTCGGGGAATCGAAGGGGACGCTGTTCGAAGGAACCGTGGTCGACTTCAACGAAGGGTGGGGCGGGAGCTTCGAGCTGAAGCGCGGCGACGACGCGGAGGGGCGCGCGAAGATCCTCGCGCTGATCGAAGCGCTCAGCGATGCGCGCGGGGCCCGACTAGACGCCGGGGCGCGTCGGGCGTGGGTACCGACCGACGGCGATTCCGATCTTGACTGGCTCACCGCTGAGTTCGACGATTCCAGCTGGGTGAGTGGTGCCAAGGGGGCGGGGTACGGCGAGCGTTTTCAGAAGTCCCTCAGTTCCGAGTTCGACTTCGGCGAGGCACTGCGGGAGAAGGGCACTTCCGTCTACATGCGGGTTCCGTTCGACGTTTCGGATCCGAACGCGTTTGTTGATCTCACCCTGCGAATGCGATTTGACGACGGGTTCGTGGCGTACATCAACGGGCACCGCGTCGCCGCGGCCAACGCGCCGGATGCGCCTCGTTGGGACTCCACCGCTACTGGCAACGCTGGTGAGCAGAACAGCTTTCGTCCGTTCTACATCTCGGAGCACAAAGATAAGCTCCGACCCGGAAGAAACGTACTGGCGATTCACGGTCTCAACGTCGACGCCTCGAGTCCGGACTTGCTGATCGCCCCGGAGCTGTACGCGAGCGAAACCTCCGCCCTCACCGACATCGAACAGTTGGTCGACCTCGATTCGTTCTTTCGCTTCTGGGCGGTCGAAGGGTTGCTCGGGTTCTGGGATGGTTATTCCGGTAATCGAAACAACTACTTTGTCTATCTGCATTCCAAGGAAGACAAATTCCGCTTCCTGCCCTGGGGCGCGGATTCACTGTTCGTCAAATACAGCATGATCGACCGCGATCGCTCCGTGCCGTTGTCGGTCAAGGCGACGGGCCTGCTAGCGCACCGCTTGTATCAACTTCCCGAGATGCGACAGCGCTACCGTGACACCATGAATCAGCTTCTCGCCGACCACTGGAACGAAGCGTCGTTGCTCGCCGAGACCGATCGTATCGAAGCGATGCTGTTGCCGTACACGCCCGAACGAGGAGCCGCGAGGTTCTCCGAGGCCATCGAAAAGGTTCGCGAGTTCATTCGAACCCGGCGTGGTGATCTGGTCGCCGAGATCTCCGACGGGATGCCGCAATGGAAACGCCCGCCGGCCGAACCCGCGGTCATTCCCGCCACCAGCGACTGGGCCAAGCGGCGTCGCGAACGCATGCGTGAGAGCTTGTGGAGTGCCGCCCGCCGCGGAAGCACCAAAGACTTGGAAAAGTTTCTCGCACGAGTCGATGTGAATCAGAAGGACGGCATGGGTTCGACGGCGCTCAGTTGGGCCGTCGGACTCGGGCGTATGGAGGCGGTTGAGTTCCTCATCGACAAGGGCGCCAACGTCAACGCACTCAACCGCGACGGCACCACGCCGCTCGACCAATCTCAACGAGAGTTCAGCGATGAGATTGCCGGGATGATGTCTATGATGTTCAGGATAGACCTCGACGCGGATGCGGTGAACGAGATCAAGCCGAAGATCGCCGACCTCCTTCGAGAACACGGCGGTAAGACCGCCGCCGAGCTGCGCGGCAAGCCGGAGGCGGATCTGTAGCCGTGGCGCGACCGATGAAAGATGGCCTGGGCCCTGCCGCCGTCGACCGGTTGGTCACCGCGTTGGGTCAAGTCCACCCGGAGCTCGACGAAAACGCACTGCGTCGCCAAGTGCTCTCCGGTCTCGAGACGCTCGAACTGAAGGAGCGCGTGCACCACGTGATTGGCGTGCTGCACGATCACTTGCCGAGCTTCGAGAACGCCGCGCCGATCCTTCAGCGTGTTCCCGAAGTGTGGGACCCCGGCGATCCCGATGACAATCTGCGAGGGTTCGCGGCGTGGCCACTCATCGACTACGTCGGGGTGTACGGTACTGATCACTTCGACCTCGGCCTCGAGACCCTTCGGGTCATGACGGGCATGTTCACGGCTGAGTTTGCGATTCGCCCGTTCTTGTTGCGAGATCTCGATCGCACGCTGGCGACGCTCGGGCCGTGGTCGTTGGATAGCGACGAAGCGGTGCGAAGGCTCGTCTCCGAAGGGACGCGGCCGCTCTTGCCGTGGGCGGTGCAGATCCCGGCGTTGCGGGACAACCCGGACCGTTGTTTACCGCTGCTAGAAACAGTGCGAGACGATCTGTCGGAGACCGTGCGTCGCTCGGTCGCTAATCACTTGAACGACCACGCCAAGGCGCACCCAGATTGGGTACTCGACGTTTGTGAACGTTGGGATGGCAATGCGGACGCCCCGCGCAAGAAGTTGATTCGCCACGCCCTGCGCACGATCTTGAAATCGACGAACCCACGCGTCTTTCCGCTACTCGGTTACACCGCCAACCTTCAGGTGGACGTTCGCGACGCCAGCGTGACGACCCCGCATGTGGTCCTCGGCGAAGCGCTCGAGTTTTCGGTGACCTTGGTTTCGACGGCGACGTGCTCGCAACGCATGGTCGTCGACTTTGCGCTGCGGCTTCGCAAGAAGAACGGCGAGCAGCGCGCCAAGGTCTTCAAGTGGGGCACTCCGCAGATCGCCCCGGGGAAATCGATAAAGCTGCAGAAGCGTCATCCCATTCGAGCCGTGACGACTCGCACGTACTACTCCGGAGAGCAAGGCGTCGACGTGTTGGTGAACGGGCGACCGTACGCCGAAATGAGCTTCGGTCTGGAAGTTCCCGAGAGTTCGTGACGGCCGGATCTGCTCGCTATGAGCCGGTCGCGATCGATACGACCACCCTATCTCTGCGATCATCTTACCTCGATGAAAACGAGGGCGGCCGTTCGGTCGCCCTCTCTTGCTACTGTCAGATTCACGGCTTTCACCGTCGCCGCAGATTACGGGCAGGGCGCATAGACGTCGCAGTCGAGTCCGTCCGGCGTCGAATCGGGACCGCACGTCGACGGACCGGGGATCGTGCCGCCGCCGAACAACGTGTTGAGCAAGGCGATGGCGTCGGCGATGTTGATCGAGCCGTCGTCGTTGGTGTCGCACGCGTCGGCGCAAGTGATCGAGCCGCCGGCAAAGAGCAGGTTGAGCAGGCCGATCGCGTCGGCAATGTTTACGCTTCCGTCACCGTTACAGTCGCCGCGGACGAACTCGGGCTCACCGGTGGGGGTGGTGATCGCTTCGAACTCTTCGCCCTTTGATTGCATGGAGTCGAGCAGCGCAAGCATGGCGTCGATCGTGTCGAGGGCGGGATCCTCCGACAGGAACTGGGCGAGTAGCACCAACTCGATCGCTTGCTCCTTGAGACAGAACGCCAAGGCTACCGCGTCCGGGTTGGCCGGCGTGACGTCTTGAGCGTGCAGCGTCAAGCGACACGCGTTGTCGCGAATTCGGTAAGCGAGATCGAGAAGCGTGGTGACGACCGGGTCGGTGGGGTCGCCCGGAGTTGCGCTCGGCGTGAGGCTCACGCTGTCGAGGACGTCCTTGATGATCGAGTTCAGCACGGTCTCGAGGGTGGGGCAGAGAGCCATGAACCCTTCCCACTGATTATTCGGTAAGCCGGCCAGTCGATAGCCGGTCGGGCCACCCGCTTCGAACGTCTTCGTTTTCACCCCGTCGTCGGCATCGCCGTCACCCTGGTCGTCGTCACCCTCGACGTCGTCGCGGTAGAAAATGCGAATCGTCGTCCCACAGCGAATGGCGCCGACCACCGTGACCGCATGGCCGTTGACGCGGTCGCCGGCTGCGTTCAACCAGCCGACGTAGCTGACCACGTCGCAGCCGCGGGCCAGCGCGTCGAAGAGATCGCTCGGCGTCGGCGCCGGATCGGACAGGTCCGTACGGTGAACGACCGTGACCTTGTCGCCGAGATCCTTATCGGCGACCACTTCTTCCAGGCCGTCCTTGTCGTTGGCCGGCTCCGTCGACGTGCCGTCGGCTTCCGTGGTTCCCATCTCGGTGGCCAACGACTCGTACAGCTCTTGCGCTTCGTCGCAGTCGTCCGGCAGTTCGAAGCAGTACTCGTCGTTCATCCATGCGATCGATCGCGCCCAAGCACCGGGCGCGCAGTGGTTCTTCTCTTCACTGACCCCGGGCACGCCAGCGCGGTGGGCGGTCTCCCACACCGGAAGGAACGGAAGAGAGATGATCTGCGCAGGCGCTGTCGGGATCACCGGCAACAACGGCTGTCCGTCTCGCGCCACGCCGCCGGGGTAGTAGAACGTCTCTTGCACGGGCAGCATGAGCGGAGGGGTCACAGGTGGACCGACGAGTTCGAACGGCGTGATCTCGACTTGGATCGGCAGCTCGGGGATCGGGAATCCCGGGAGAATGGGCAGCGGAAGATCGTAGAAGTAGGACTGCTGTGTTCCCTCGCCGTCGATTTCGATGAGCGGCGCGTTCTGCAAGACCCACTCACCGTTGATCGAGGCGTTGACCCAGAGCACCTGTCCGAGTTGGGGCTCGATAGTTGTGACTTGCAACACCCCGTAGTCAGAGAACGGCGCGACCGGGTTGTTCTCGGCGTCGGTCCAGGTCACCTGACGAATCGAGAAATCGGCGCCCGGTCCGCCGGTCGTCGGTTGGGCGAGAGCGGCTGTGCTCATAGCGAAAATGAGGAAGAGGACCACGGAGAAGCGGCGACGGGAAAATAGGAAGGTCATGGCGAACACCTTTCGCGTATGGGTTCCTCCCTCTTGCGGGTGCGAGGAGAAACCGGACGCGAAGCTTCGCAAAATTTTGGAGATTCGTGCCGGGGCGGGCGGGTACCGACTCGCCAGCCCCGTGGCTCGGCTTAGCCGCCGTTCGCTTTCTCGGGTTCGGCCTTCGCCTTCTTCTTGCGCTCTTCGGTGACCCGTTCGTAG
>JAJFFE010000231.1 GCA_021776775.1 Planctomycetota bacterium
GGGCTCGCAGGTTGATCTCGTCGTTCGAGCCGTCCTTGCTGAACGGAACGACGTGATCGATCTGAAGGCTCGTTCGCGCACCATAGCGATGCTGACCAGGGCCGACGAATTCGCACCTATACCCGGCTTGGTGAAGCACTCGCTCACGTGTTTCACTTGGAATGTATCGGGATCGTTCCTTCGCCTCTGCAGAGCCCAAGCCGCCACCGCTGGGCGAAACCTCGATCGAGGTAGGGGATGGTCGACTAGGAGTTCTTCCCGTTCGACTTCTTCTTCGCTCGCGGCCACTTCTTCTCGATCATGATGTCGTCGATCGTCACGTCGATCTGTGTTCCTTCATCCTTGTAGAACTGGATCGACTTGACGTCCGACCACGTGGCGCCGGGATCGGTTCGAAACGGAGAGGACTTGCCCCGGAGTGGGAGTCTGACTTCATGCCAACCGGTCCAGCGAACCTTGATGTGCGCCAGGTGGGCGCCACCGCCGTGGGTCCAGACGCGAAGTTCGAACAGCTGACCGGGCTTCGACGCGTGGCACCAAAAGACCAACGCTTCGATCTCGGACCAGTCGCCCTTCTCGCGTGGGAAGACAGCCCACTTCGACTCGTACATCGTCGGGTTGTTCCAACGCAACGCCTGCACGCCCCAGGGTCTCGAGCTCTTGACGAGGCGGGTGTCCTCCTGGGCTTGACTGTTCTCGAACGTTTCGATGATCGTAAAGATCTCGCGCCGAAGAATGATTTGAAAGTCGCTCAGCTCCTCGGCCAGTTCGCGAATCGGGTATCTCTTCTGGAGCGCATCCGCCCGCGTAAGAAGATGGCGAGGCGCTGCCTTCTCCTTTATGTGCTCGAGCTGAAGCGCGACGAGACTCTTCCGAGCCTTGATCCACAACTTGAGCGTCTTCGCCTCTTTGGTCACCGACGACCTACCGAGCTTCTTGAACGCTTTGATCGTCTCGCTGGCCTTCTTCCAGTTACTGTCGCGAATCAGTGTGTGAATGGAGGTCCGCAGCGACTCGATGGTTGGTTCGTCGTCGAAGACGCCAGGTACGAGGGGTCCCGCGGTTAGCCAAATCCACAGCCAGATACCGATTGTCGTCGTGCTCATGTCCATAGTAGATCCTTCACCGTCATGGCCGGGAGAAGATCGTCGGGGGTTTAACGGCAAGATGCAAGGCGCAACTCAGGGGTCGGCTGGCGCACGATCCTCTGAAACGCATACGAGCTCTTGGACAGCCCGACTTCCGATCCGAAGATTGTGTCGGGAACTCACGGAGCCGAGCACGACGACGACAAGCAGTCGGCATCTTCGGCGGCGAGCCCGCAGTCCGGATACGGTGCGGGAGGCGGCGGTGTCCCGAGGAAGAAGTGTCTCAACTGGTACACCGCGTCGGCACAATCCAGGAGACCATCGCCGTTGACGTCGCAGGCCTCGATGCATGTCGGAGTTTCGCCGCCGATGTAGAGGTACGATAGGAGAAACACGGGGTCGGCGATGTCGAAGTTGTCGTCGTTGTTGCAAGATCCCCTCTTGAACGGAACGCTGGGGGATTCGACACCGTCGAAAAGGAAAACGCCCTCTGATCCGTCAACGAATCGAGCGACGAAGACCAGTTGACCGTTGTCCGCAAGGGACCGCGGGCGGCCGTCCTCAGATCCGGCGGACGCCCGGAAAATGAGGAGCGCAATCACCCGCGTCGCTCCTTCGACGATCACCTCGTCGCCTTCTCGGGCTACAAGCAACAGCTCGCCCGATGGTGTCGTGCAGTAGATCGCTCGATCGTCGGTTTCATCCACGCCCGGGCCGTCGAGTTTCGCGAGAAACGCGACTTGACCGAGGTCGTTGATCGTGACTCGCCCGGTGGACCGTGCGAAATCCCTTCGCCATCTGCGACCCAACTCTCGAGCGACCCAGCCTCGGCCACCCACACTCCATGGATATTGGCGAAGGCCACCGCGCCTTGGCAATTGGCAATGGGATGGACTCCTTGAAGGGCAGGGAATGTGATTCCTAGACCAGGCATCAAGAACCCAGTGGTGGCGACCACTTCGAGATCCATCGCTGGACCGAAGAATATCCCTGTAGCGGGAGGGCTGACCATTCCCATGAACGCGACGTTGCCGTCACTCGTGATCGCCACCTCCTGAAAGGTCTGCCAACCCGATTGCCAGAAACCAACAGGACTCGGACTGCCCGTGAACGCCATGCTCCAACGTTCTGTGCTCGTCTGTGCGCTCGCCTGAACCGAGAGCGATAACAAGAGCCACAGGACAAGGGACTTCTCGGTGATCCTCAACATCGGGTGCTTCTTTCATCGGACTCGTCGGAGTTCAGCATTGGGGCTCGGCGCAACTCAGCTCTTCGCTCGCCGAATTCCCACAAGACGGGAACGGGGGTGCCGGAGAGGGGCCGCTCGAGAAGAGGAAGAATAAAACAGCTGGCAATGCGCGACTTCATTCGGACAACCCTTCGGGTGCATCGGTGCCTCCGTCGTCGACCGATGCTAGGCAGCGAGTAACTGCCTGAATTCAACAAGGACTCGGCCACGCCCAGCGATCGAGTTCACATTGGATCCCAAGGCTTGGCGTGATAACAGGAAAACGCCCCGGCACGCGCACGAAACCCACACGGGAGGTGCAGCAGGGAATTTCAACCGTGCTTGCCATAACATCCCGCCACGTCCGCGAGGAACTCCCCGTAGGCTCGAGGCTTCCGCGTGCTCGTTGTTCCGTTGTTCGAGTGTCAGCACGCAAAGAATGCTTGGACCCCCACCACGCTGCGTGAAGCCCGAGTACGCAGGAACACCACGCCCGAGAACACCGCTATGGACAGGTGGGCGTCAGGCAGTGGAGGCTTCCCCCTGGCGGAATCGACCCGCAGGCCGGAAACGGCGGCGGCGGCGCGGGCGCTGTGCTAAAGATGAACAACAGCAAGCCGATAGGATCAGCGATGTCGACTACTCCGCTGTCGTTCGCATCGCAAGCTGCGAAACATTGCGGATCGAGATCCTGAAACAACACGCCCAGCAAGTGAAGTGGGTCGCCGACATCGATAGTGCCGCTCCCGTCACAATCTCCACGCACAAGAACCGCGCCCGGACAGGCCGGGTACTCGTCGGCTCCCATGTCGATCATGACGCAGGAAACTCGATTCTCACCATCCCAATCCTCTCCGTCCCACAACGGAGAGACGTCGAAGGGTGAACCCGTGTTGATACAAGGTGAGTCGGGCTGAAGGTGAAAATCTCCCGTCGTCGGAGACACGAACAGGGGTGGTTCCGAGAGATTTCCGGTTCCCGCGATCGGAGTCTCGATGTTGCAGTGATCGATGATTGGCTGGTGTGAAGTGATACTGATTTGTGAGCCATTAACTGCCGTGTTACCCCAGAGAATGCAGTTTCTTATCGTGCATTCAGAGGACAGATGGATGCCGCCACCGTCGACCGCGCTGTTCGCGTAGATCGTATTGTTGAAGAGCAACACGTCCGTTACGACCTCAATGGCGCCGCCGACCTCGGCCGTGTTGTCGTGAAAGATGTTGCTCGCTATCAACATGCCGCTGCCCGAGAACGCTCGGACGGCTCCACCCCGGAATGCTGAGTTCCCAACGAATTCGTTATGAGTGACGACCGGCAGCCCCTGCAAGTCCAGGGCGCCTCCATTATTGTCCGCCGTGTTGCCATAGAAGGTGTTCCTCGTGATGACCGCCTCGACTGGGCTGTCATGGCGAATCGCCCCGCCGTGTTCCGCAACGTTCAGACAAAAAGTGTTGTTCGCGATCAGTGGCGCGCCGGTATTGCAGTAAATTCCGCCTCCGCGAGACGCGATGTTTGCCAAGAACTCGTTACCGACGATCTCGGCATTGGACCCGTGCAAGTACGCCCCGCCGCCGTCCCCGGCCTCATTTTCGACAAACAGGTTGTTGCGAATAGTCGGCGAACTATTGAAACACCAGAGTCCACCACCGGGTTCTGCTGAGATGACTTGCAGCCCACCGGTGATCGTAAACCCTTCCACGATCGAGTTGAGCCCCTCTCCGCTGTTGCAGATTATCGTCGGCCCTGAAGAGCCACCCTCAATAGTTGTCGCAGTGAGCCCGTTCACACTGCTCAAGGAAACAGCCTTGCCGAGAAGATTGAGATTCTCGAGATAAACGCCGTCGCTGACTACGATGGAATCCCCATCGGACGCCGCAACGATTGCGGCTTGAATAGTGCCGTAGTCCACTGGAACATGAATCTCGATCGCAGCCACGTTGCAGGTAAGTAGCAAGACCAGGATAGCTGAACCGCGCATGAAGGCCCCTCTGCGTGCGTTTGGTGCTTCTGTCATCGACCGTTGCTAGGCCGCGAGTAGCCGTCTGAATTCCCCGACAACTCCCCACGCCGTGTAATCCAGTTCACATTGAATCCGAAGACTTGGCGTGAGGACAGGAAGGTTTCGGAACGAGAGTCGCTTCGTCGCGTGCCTCGCCGGCGACTTCATGAGTATATCACTCGCTGGACTCGCAAACCTTCGCGCCGCGCACCTCTCCCCGACACCCGACGGAATGCTGTTCCACCCGGCGCAGTCGACACGATCCCGTGTGCTCTCTGGCTCTCAATCTCTGAATGCACCAACGCCGGTCTAAGGACACGTGTACTGCAGACACCCCAGTCCGTCCGCCGTGGGATCGACATCGCAGCTTGCGAATGGGGCCAACGGCTCTGGTCCCGCGGAGAACAAGTAGCTCAAACTCCAGACGACGTCCGAGATGTCCACGCCGCCGTCATCGTTGGTGTCGTGCGCACTGAGACAGAACGACGCCTCGCCCTGGAACAAGTGAGCCAAGCTGAAGATGGGATCTCCGACATCGACGGTGCCGTCGCCGCTTGAATCCCCGCGAATAAACATCGCATCCGCCGGAGTTAGGCCGGAAGAGGCATCGATGGAGTAAAGGTAGCCGTAGTCGATCAGGCTGCTGGCGAGTTGCATGCTGACGTAGACGGTTTGACTGTCCGGGGAGAACGCCGGAACCCTTGACGAGGGGGCCGCGGTCACAACGCCGCTCTCGGGGGGGAAAACGATCTCCCACAACAGTGCCCCGTCGGCGGGCAGGTAGCCGCCAACCCAGGAGTTGAAGTAAGCGCCACCCCCGGTCACCGCGGTTCCCGCCCCCACTACGGTGGACGCATCGGGCGATGCTTCGAGGACGTGGAGGAATTTCCCCGACTGGTGGGGTTGGTACCACCTCGTGGAACCGTCGGGTTCGATTGCCCACAGTCGGATTCCGCTCGTAGCTCCAGAATAGATCGTTCCGTCGGAGGCCACGGCCGGCCGTTGGAGGATGTAGCCGGCGCTTCCTGGGTGCGTCGATATCCACTCCACGTCGCCGTCGGCAGAGATGGCTTGCATGCCGATCTGACCCCAGCGAAACACGACGCGGCCCAACGGATCGACTACCGGTAAGCCGCCTCCAGAGATTCCTTGGCTGGTCTGGTCCCAGATGATCTCCCCGTCGGCCATGTCGTATGCGTCCAGGGTTGGGGTCGCGACCGTGTAGCTGATTCCAGTGAAGAAGCGGTCGCTTCCGAACACGATGCTCGAGTTGTTGAGATAGGTGGTCCAGAACTGAACATTGGAGAAGAGCAGGTCTCCGGACGGACTCAGGCAGAACACGCCATACCCCGCCCCCGAAAGATCGCTGTCCTGCACTGCGTAGATGTTTCCATCGGGGCCGACGTTCGGGCCGCAGAGCAGGCCATAGAACGGCGAGGGGTTGGATACCTGCCACAAGACGGCACCAGCGGGGCTGATCGCTTTGACGAGGTCGCCCCCAGTGTAAATCGTGCCGTTTGCGTCCAGGCTGATCGGTCGGGCGCCCCCCGCGCCCGCGACGACCCAAAGAAGAGCTCCGTCCGAACTCAACGCATAGAGTCTTTGTGAATCACTCACGTAGATGGTGCCATCTGGAGCCACAGTGATGTGTTGGTACACCGTGTTCTCGTCGAGCTGGAATCTCCAGTTGAGTCGGCCATCCGACGGACGCAAGGTAACGTCGAGCGTCAGGACGTTACTCGGTCCGCTCGGGGTGACCACCTGCACGTCTACACTCCCCAAAGCGGACGCCTCGGGAACATAGGCGTGGATCTCCGAGTTCGTCCATTCGGTGACGATCGCTTCGGTGCCGTCGATGAGCACTTGACTACTACTCGCGTCGGTTCCGAATGCCGATCCAAAGATCAAGAGCCGCCCACTCCGTGCGATCGACGCGTCGGAGAGTGACGTGATCTCGGCCGCGTGAACGTCGGAGGTCGTCACACCAAGAGCCAGCAAGAACAACAACATTGACGTGATCTTCGCGAGCGGCGTGAGGTTTCTGTTCATGGTTGTCGCCCTTCCAGGAAGCCAACGGGTGAATTCGGGAGTCGGCCACGGCGAGCCAAACTCGACCTACGCGAACGCGTCGGTCGACGGCCCTCCCGCGCTATGGTGAGGAGTTCGGTACCGTCCGCCTGCACGCTGTGAGGGATGCGGATCGCGGTGCCGCCGTCTGGGAATCGGACGTTGAAGCTCCGTCGCCGCCCCTCGATCAAGGCGAGGTCTGGCCATCGCTTCGTACCGTTCACTCACAGAACGATGCCCGGTCGATTCCTTCGCCCCGCCAACCAAATCTGCTGCCCCATCAAACTCTGTTGTTGGGCCGTGGGAGCGGGCGGCTCAAGCGTAGCCTACGCGGCTTCGCTTCATGAATGATCCGTGGCCAGCCCAGGGAACGGCTCCAAAGTCCGGCAGACGCCCCGCCGCCCCGCCGCCCGGCCCCCGAGTCACCCGGCCGCCCTGGCCGCCCGGCCCCCGAGTCACCGAATCGGTCCGCCAGTGGGCCGGTCGTCCGAAACCGGACAACATGACTCGCCGCTTGCTCGTCGTTGCCGAATTCCGCAACCAGCGCGACCGATAGAACTTGGCTTCGACAAGCGCACGCGTCGGTAAACGGCGCGCTCCGTGCCTAGGACTCCATCACGAAGGGAGTCCAACCTTGACCACTCCGCCACGCCTTGCACGTCCCGGTACCTACCTCCTGACACGACGTTGTCTCGAGCGTCGGTACTTCCTCAAGCCCAGCGCTCTGTTCAACAACATGCTCACCTTCCTCGTCGGGTTGGGTTGCCAACTCTACGGTCTCGAGGTCCACGCGTTCGGGTTCCTCTCGAACCACTATCATTTGCTCGTGACCGACCCCACGGGAAGAAACATCTCGAAGTTCGTTCAGTGGTTCAACGGAGAGATCGCCAGATCCGGCAACTGCTACATGGCTCGCCGGGACCACTTTTGGGACAGCAGTAAGTCCTCGCAGGTGTGGATCCCTCCGCATGCCGAAGACCTGATCGAGAAGCTCGCTTACGTGATTTGCAACCCGGTCACGTCGCAGCTAGTTCCGACGGCGAAGCAGTGGCCCGGCGCTGTTACGCTCGCCGGCGATGTGGGCAAGACGACGTTCAGGGCGACCCGCCCCACGTTCTTCTTTGACCCCAAGGGCAACACCCCCTCGGACATCGTCTTCCTAACGACACTACCCCGTGCGGTCGACGCCAAGCCCGAAGAGCTCGAGCGTCGCCTTCGCGAACGTTGCAACGAAGTTGAACGAGAGGTCCAAGCCGACGTCGAAGCACGAGGCGAGAGCTTTGTGGGAGCGAAGAAGGTCCTCAGCGCGAGCCGCAACGATTCACCGAGTACACCTGACAACGGGTTCGGACTCGATCCCCACGTCGCATGCAAAGACGGACGCCTTCGCGTCAGACTGCTTGAGATGCTGAAGAAGTTCCGACACGAATACCGCGAAGCACGACTCGCCTTCTGCGAAGGAATCCGAGACGTGGTATTCCCACCCGGGACGTATCTCATGGTCGAACGATTCGGCTGCGCTAGTCGCGACGTATCGGAGATTGATCTCTTCGGGATGTCCTACACCTGACACGAAACGACGGTGATCCCCAAACAAGGCCCTCCGGCTCGATCATTGATCGAACCCGAGGGTACCGTCGTGCCCAAGTGGGTGGAGTCACCGCAACTTCGTCCACCCGCGGTCGACTCGAGCGAGCTTGAAACGGGCTCCTGCGAACCTGGGCGCGCACGACTCACACTGCCACGTCCAACAGAACCACAAGACTAGGCCCCTCGAACCCGATACCCCCTGCGACTCGGGGGCGGGATTTGCGATACCCCCTGCGACTCGGGGGCGGGATTTGGACGATCTTGTAACGACCCACCTGGCTCGGATGAGACCTCGACTCCTCTGCGCCACCTGGCGTGAAGATGGACTCGTCGCTCGAGTCTCGTTCCAACATGTCGTCGAGCAGCCGCCTAAGCTCCGCGTCACCCGCACACCGCTCAGCCAGCAATCGCTCCTGCGCTTCACTCTCGAGATCCACCGCCTCGAGAAATATGCTCTGCAGCCGGGAATACGCTTCCGGGTCTATCTCAGCGCTTCCGCATCTGAACTTGGAGCCAGGCGCGGGCGACGCGCCACTCGTTCTTGATCGTCGTGTTGGATACCCCGAGCGCTTCCGCAATCTCGGTGCTCTCGAGATCACCGAACAAGCGCAACTCGGCAATCTGAGCGTGTCGAGCGTTGAGTTCGGCCAAGCCGTCGAGCAACTCGTCGAGCTCTAGAAGATCAAACTCAGCTGACTCCGCTTCGAGGCGAGTCGAGATGGAGACGCGATGCCACTCGCCGCCGCGCTTCTCTCGATCTCGTCCGCGCGCGTGATCGATGAGTACGCGTCTCATGGTTCGCGCCGCGATGGCGAAGAAGTGATCCTTGTCCTGATAGCGAGCCCGGGTCTGATCGATCAGTCGGAGATAGGCCTCGTGCACGAGCGCCGTCGGCTGAAGCGTGTGCCCCGGTCGCTCCGAACCGAGCCGACGCGCGGCGAGCGCACGAAGCTCATCGTAGACCAGAGGAGTCAATTCAGAGACGGCGTAGCCCTTCCCATCAGCAGCTGCCTGCAGCAGGCGTGTGGGATTGTTCTCCGCCAACGGCGACCTGTCTATTCTCGATGGGGGCCCTCGCCCTGGACAGTTAACTCGCCCGGATCATGGATGAAGACCCAGTCTAGACTCTACCGATGCGCCCCTCTGCTGACCCGACTATTCCGACACCGGCACCCGAGCCCCCGCGTCGAGCGAGCGACGACTCGAACCAAGTGCGTGTGATCAAGGGACACGCCGTGTTCCTAACAGCCACCTTTAGCGGACATCGGGAACTTCCAGGCTACGGCTTCTTGGGTAGGATAGGTGATTCCCAACCCGAGAGTACGTGGGGTTTGACACCCTTCACCCAGCCGTTGAAGTTGTATGTTACGGGCTGATACGGCCCGACGAAGTTGATGTCGGTGTCACTCTTGATCGCGCCTTCGAGGCTCGCGCACCACAGGGCCGCGTTCACCAGCATACGTCGGAAGCCAGGGTTCAGGATGTCTTCGGAGGCGCCATGCGTCGTGGTAAAGACACGACCTGCGGTTCCGCTCTTACCGACGTGCTCGCGTATCCACGCGACTGGCAGTTCCTTCTTGTCCTTGGCCGGCGGAGCGTCGGGTCGCATGCCGTCTAGGACGCGACCGAGGGCCAGAGTTTGGCTGCCTTCAATCGGATCGGCGTTGTAACCGCCGCACTGAACCCAGACGTCCTTGACTCCGCGCAAGATCGGGTGCTCAGCCATCTGTGCTTGGAGAATCAGCTTTGAACTCTGCACGTGATTCTTGCCGTAGTGACCGACCCAAGTTTCCCCGAGCACTTGTCGGCCAAAGCCACCCACGTAATCCGCACCGCGATACCCGGTGCTGTACTTCTCGAACTTCGCCCCCTTTTTCATCTTGAACGCATGGGTCGAAGTACGGAGACCCATGACCGGTCCCCCGCGATCGAGGTAGTCGACGATGTGTTGCATTTGCTCGTCGGGGAAGTCCTGGAAGCGTAGGAAGACGACGAGCAAATCAGCCGACTCTAGAGTCTCGAGCCCGGTGATGTGCGAGCTACCCGGTTCGATGAACCCGGTCTCGGGATTCGTCGTGAAAATGACGCTGCTCTTGAAGCCGTGGCGCTTGGCCATGATGCGCGCCAGCGCCGGTAGGCTCTCCTCGCCGCGGTACTCATGGTCGCCGGCAACGAAGACAATGTGCTTGCCAACGCCCGGGCCACGATCGCCCTCGTACACGACCCGGTTCGGATGGGGTTTGAACACCGGGGATCGCTTATCGCCTCCGGAAAGCAGGAACGCCGTCAGGTCCTTGAGCTCTTCCGCACTCAGATCGTTGATCAGCTCTTCCTGCATTTGCGACGTGGGGGAATCGTCGATCGATTCGATCTCCGTCTCTTTGATGGCGACCGGGGGTTCCTCAGGATCGTCCTCGAAGACGAGCACGCCGAACTCGTCGTGCACAACTCGACCTTCGACGGTCTCGCCGCTCTTCGTGGTCACGATCTGAGAGCCGTATTGATCAGAGATAACCTTGCTCGGTTCGATGATGGCTTCGAATAGGTCTTCGATCGAGAACTTGCTTGCCACCGTCGACAACTCGGGACCGATCGCCCCACCTTCCCCGTTGAAGCTGTGACATACGCCACACATCGTCGCGTGGTAGAGATTGCGACCACGGTCGTAGCTGCGACCGGAGAGGTCCTTGCCTATGACCCGGGTCGCTTCCGCGACGGTCCAGCGGCGGCCCGGGCCGACAGGATCGGTAATCCCAGCTGGCGGCTCAGCAATCAACGGTTCCCCCGTAATCGACGCTAGCGTCAGTCGATCGTCGGGTGACAGCTTGGCCATGGCCTCGGTGCGCATGGCATCCAAGAAGCCGGTGTAGCTTGCCCCGCCGGGATGCTTCGCGAACTGGTTGAAGTACTGAAAGTAGCGACGTCGCAGCGGCATCGTCCAGCCTTCGGTCGCGTTGCGTAGAATGAACGCGAACAAGATGTTCTGCTGCGGCGGCATGTCGGCAAGCATCTTTGCGATCGGTCCGCCGTAGTTCCCGTTGCGCTTCAACAACTCGGCCCAGTTCGGGAGGGGACGATCTTCCGCATGATCCATCAGTGCGAGCGTCTTCGGCACGACGGTTTCGGACTGCAAGAAGGTCAGCAGGCGCGCCAACTCGGTATTCGCCTCAGGCGAATCAGTCGGATAGATCGCGTCGAGACGGGCAGTCAAGGAGCTTCGCTGTCCGCCGCTCAGTCGATCCGCATCCGAATCAGCCAAACGAATCAGAGCCAGCATGTACGCCCGCAACGTTGCCAGCTGTTGTTGCTGCGGCAAGGCCGCCAGCGGGAGACGGCGAAGTCGCTTCAGAACGTTCGGCAAGTCTCGTGGCTCGCCTTGGCGTGATAGCGCGATCATGGCCATGATCGACGCTTGGGTGTCCGCTTCTGAAAGCGCGTTGGCGCGCCACGAATCAACGGGCTGGCACTCGATCGCAATTCGGGCCGCGTATCGAATTGCGCGATCGCCGCTCTTCAAGTGCGGCCACGCTTTGGCGATCGCCGTCGCGTCGACTCGTCCGTGTAGTGCTTCGAGCTGGCGCCGGGTCTTCTGCAGCTCCGTGACGTTCGTCGGGGCGGTCGAAGGAGCGGTCGGCTCGTCACCGACGTAATAGATTCGGTACAGCGCGGATTGGGTACCGCGACCACCGACCGCAAAGTAGAACGCGCCGTCGCTTCCTATCACGGCATCTGTCACCGCCAACGGAATCGCGGATACGAACTCCTCTTTGGTGGCAGAGTACGTCGCGCCATCGGGCTTCAAGTGGACGGAGTAAATCGTGCCAAAGGTCCAATCCAGAATGAACAATGCGTCTTGATATCGAGCCGGAAACTTTGCGCCGTAGCCGAACGTCACTCCGGTTGGCGAACCGGGACCGATGTTCAAGACGGCCGGGACCGAGTCCTCGTAGTACTCCGGCCACTTGCCGGTCCCCGACCGCCAGCCAAACTCGCTGGCACTCGTGGCCAGGCACACTCGAGTCGGTCGGTACCACGGGGACCCCATGTCCCACTCCATATCGGCATCGAACGTGAACAAGTCGCCGGCACGATTCAGGGCAATATCATATTGGTTTCTGTAGCCCTGACTGATCACGTGGACGTTCTTGCCGTCCAAGTCGCACCGAGCGATCCAACCTCCAGGAGCGAGAAGGCCGCGAGCGTGACCACGCGCATCCCACTGTCGCGGCAACAGGAGGTCTTCCTGCCAGTTGGTCGGGGACTGCGAACCTTGGAATTCCGGCAGCGGCGTGTGGTTGCCGCCGACGAAGAGAAGTTGGCGACCATCGGCCGTCGGAATGATGGCGTGAGGGCCGTGCTCCCCGCCGCCCTTGAACGGAATCAAATGCTCGGCGTGGTCGAGATGGTCGTCACCATCGGTGTCGGTGATCCGCCAGACACCGGAGAAGCCGCGATTCTGTAAGTTCGCGTACAACCCACCATTCAACCAGCACATTCCTTGAGCTCCGGAGATCGAAACATCGACCCGCTCGACCTTCGTCGTTGCGTCGGCGACACCAAGAGCGGCCGGGGTGACGCGGTACAACCCCTTGGACCCCTGATCGGACGCGTAGATGCGGCCTTCGTCATCCAGAGCCAAGCAAACCCACGAACCCTGACGACTCTTGGGCACGGTGTACACGAGCTCACCCCGAAAACCATCGGGCAGATTCAGCCGTGGATCGACGACTGACTCTTGCGGAGTGAGCGTTTCTTGTTTGACGACCGAGGTCGCCCCGAAGCTGGCCGCCGTAATCGTCGAACTCCACGGCAGCCCCGCCCCCCCCACCGGACCAATCGCCGTCGCCGGCTCCCACGACTCCGCTTTGACCTCGAGCTGTTGCCACTCGGGATGAGCGCGACTGGAGGCTACCCAAGTCGAATCCGAAACGGCGAGAACTTGGCCCCCAACCGCCAGCCGAACCGCAACACCGGCGGGACCGCCATCGTTCTTGCCTTCGACCGCGATCAGGTTGCGACCGGCTTTCAGAAACTTCGTGACGTCATGAGATTTCGGCCGCTCCCATTGGTCATTAGTGAGGGCCTGTCTGCCGTTGATATAGACGACCAAATGATTGTCGCCGGTCGCAGTGAGACTCGCGGGAGTTCCGGAGGTCAGTTTCGAGAAGACCGAATCCGAAACCGAGACGACCTTTCGCAAGTAGACAGTCGCATGGGTATCGGCACTACCGTGCCAGATCCACGTCAGATCGTGTTTCTCAGCCTGCAGGGGCGACTTCGATACGAAACCCGCGCCGAGCAAGAGGCTCACGGAAAAAACAAGGGCGATCGCGGACAGTTGTCGAGTTGTCATGAGAAGATGCGTCCTGTTCATTTCGTCCTCTGGAATGCCATCGCGTGAACCCGGCTGTCGAGACCCTACCGTGAGTCGCGCTTCTTCTCCACATCGCTGCTCTGCTCCGTCGGCCAAATTCGTCCGACGCACCAGGGAGATTGTCGAGGGGTTCTAGAGGCCCGGCCGGAAAGTGCTTGTGCCGAGAGTGCTGGGCTGGCGTTGTAGATTGCACCACAAGATCTTCCAGTCGAATTGGAATTCGTCAAACATCTTGTGGTGTGAGATGCGACGTCTGTACGGTGCTCTCGGTGCAATGACTTTTCGGCCGGGCCTCTAGTGTCACATTCAGCGAGAGCCAGTCGAAGACGATCGAGTCGAACGGGACGCGGCTCGACATTTCCTCGTGAAATCGATGCGTGTTCGCGCGGCGTGACGGGCTCGAGGCCGATTCGGGAGCTGCGTACGTACTCGAGCGCATTTTCAGACTTTGAGCGAACGACGAGAGTTGTTCGTGGCAACCCTCGCGGGGCCACTCTCGGGTCAGACGACATTCGTGCCTCGACAAGTGAGAGCGGAATCACCAAGGTCTGAAGAACGCGTTGATTGCTGGTCACCCAGCTCTGTCAGGCCGATTCAGCCGGGCGAGCGACTCGGTGGACCCAGGGAGCACTATCGTTGCGCGGCTTGCGCAGATCACTCGACGACTGGCGTGCGTTCTAACAATCAAGTCGGAGAGCGGAAACGCGATCGAACACGCTTCCGACGAGTCAACCGCTTGCACGCGAGGCAGTCGGAACTCGAGTCCCGTCTTGCCGTGACCGAGAGCACAGGAACCCTACAGTGAACCTCATCCTCATGGACCGGTCGGAGATCGATCACCCCCTGCCGAAAACCGACGATCGAGCGGTGCATATTCTGGAAGTCTTGCGCCGCAAGGTCGGCGACGCGTTCGACGTCGGATTGATCAACGGCCCTAAGGGGAAAGCTCGTCTCGAGGAGGTCACACCGGACACACTCGTCTTGAGCTACGGTTGGGCCGATCCGGAACCCCCACTCGATCCGATCACCCTGCTCGTCGGACTGTCGCGTCCCCAAACCAATCGCAAGATTCTGCAGGCCGCCGCGACCATGGGGGTTGAGAGAATGCTGTTCCCAATCACCGATCGGGCGGAGCCGGCGTATGCGCAGAGCAAGCTTTGGACTACCGGAGAGTACCGACGCCACCTGCTCGCGGGGGTGGCGCAAGCGTTCTCGACGCAGGTACCGAGCGTCACGTTCGGGATGAGCCTGGACGAAGCGTTGAGCAGCGCGACCAACGCCGACGCCAAACTGGCCTTGGACAACTACGAGAACACCGAACCGATGAGTGACGTCCAGCTCCGAGACGACTCCTCCATCGTTCTCGCCGTGGGATCGGAACGGGGCTGGACCGCCGTTGAGCGAGAGTCACTCCGCGACGCGAACTTCCGACTCGTCGGACTCGGAGAACGCGTACTACGCACCGAAACCGCCGTCGTCTCGGCCCTCGCGTTGGTCAAGGCTGCGACGGGGTCGTGGCGGTGAGGCGCCAGACTCGCGAAGCCGACAATCAGAGCGTGAACGCCAACTCGGAAGGAAGGCTATCGGATCGTTTCGATATCGCGAGAGACTCCGCGGGCTCCTGAAGCACGAGCATCGTGCCGCATCAGCGCTCTGTCTAGGCGCGCCCTCACCGCTTTGACTCTGGTCACGGTCGCGGGAACGGTTGTAGGAATGCGATCGAGCCACTCACGGTGATGAACGCGAGGTTCCCCTGCTGTCAGGCACTCGAGTATCAGAGCGATCGGTAACTCTCCCGAACCATCGATTGTAGAGGCATTCTTCGCGACGCGCTCGGCTTGTAGCTCGTTACCGGCAGCCAAGGTCGCCGCGTAAAGAGCCGCGACGCTTTTTCGGAAACTGGCTTCGGCCGCGCTGATCTGTTGTTGGTTTCCTTTGGCTCGAGCGATCGCTGCCGCACGCGTCTTCTCGTGCTGAGATGCAAGCCCCCCCGGCCAAGAGTACACGGCGCCGGCGGCCCCGTAGTTACCGCGCTCCAAGTACTCTTCGTACACATCCACCCGGAGCTCCTGCAGCGAATCACGCCACTTGGAATCCCCCTTCACTCGCTCGTACCAGTGCACCGTCTGCTGGCGATTCCTCAGGTAGTCGTTGAGCGCGATCCAATCGTGCGCCGCCTCGATGTTCTTCACGTCGACACGCCAAGCGTCGAACGACTGGTCTCTGATTCTTGAGAATGCAATGCGGGCGGGAGGATAGCATCGACAGAGATCGCCAATCTGGGCGGCCCAATAGCTCAACCTGACGGCACGATAGCTCGGCGCGTGCTTCGTCGCTTCTTTCCAAAGCCAGAGATACTGAGTGAGTGCTTCTTCGAAACGGCGGCGCTCGAGCAGCGCCTTGGCCAATCGACTTCGCGGCTCGACCTTCGTGCTGTCCTTGAAGGCGAGGAGTGCATCGATCGCCCGCTTCCCCTGGCCGATCCCTTCCATCCACGCGAGCAAATCTTGCGCGTCCTGAAAGCCCCCCTTGCGGTCGAACTCGTTGACGCCTTGGTAAACGACGACCAGCGGCACCGAAGTCACGCTGAGCTCCCGGGCGATCTCCGGGTGCTCGTCTATGTCTACCTGAATAGCGACAGCCTTCTTGTCAAACCACGCGAAGACCTCTGGACTCCTCCATGTCGTGGCATCCATACGCTTGCACGGCGCACACCACGACGCGGTGAAGTCGATCACGAGCAGACGCTTTTCAGCCGCGGCAGCCGTCTTGGCTTCCTCGAACGAAACAGAACGAAAGACCGAACTCGGCTCTTGGCTCTGAGTGACGGCACTCAGGCTAATCACTGCCCAGCACAACAATATCTGCATGGCACTCCTCGGATGGTCGGCCGTGAAACGAAAGAGAGGCTCTTGCCAATGCGTCGCCGACAAATTGGAGTCCATCACTTTCGCGGCAAGACGCAACTTGTGAGCATCTTGCAGCCAACGGTCTCGATCCTGGCACTCGGCGCCGCGATTGCAGTCTGACATCTCTTGCCATGCGGGTTACGGCAGAGGCCTGCCCCCGACGAAAGAGCGCTTCGCCGGGCGCCGCTGTCACATGCTGGATCACGGGCCACTCTGGCAAGGCGTGCGTCACGGACAGTCGAATGAGAAGCAACCCAAGTCATCGGCAGTAGTGTCAACGTCGCAACCGGCACTGGGCATGGGGATCGTCGACCCAGAGAACAAGTAGTCGAGTACGGTGATGGCATCCGCAAGGTCGACGCTTCCGCTGTCGTTGGCATCAAGGCTGTCCGGACAAGCCCCGCCGACCCCGCCCTGAAACAAGTAGTTCAGAGTGGCGATGGCGTCCCCAATATCGACGCCCCCGTCTTGATTGGGATCGGCCCGTATGAAGGGGCACTCAAACGTCAGCGGCAACTCGATCAACCAGAACGCCCCGTCGGACCAGCCCTCGTAGGTCGTGTCGAGCGGATCCTCGCCAGCGGACACCAACGAACCTTGACTCGTCCCGGCCAGCAAGTACGTCCCGTCGACGACGGTATCCATATCGAACGGTTTGCCTTCTCCAAACGAGAGGGTCGCAATCAAGTCACTCGCACCCTCACTATTGGGAGCCAACATTCTGACGAGAACCTCTCTGCCTGCCGGCAAGGACACGGGGCTGCCACTGTGAGTCGTCGAAGGGGGACTGGCCCAACCACCGAGAACAAACGGCCCCGCCGCACTCTCGGCGACACCGGCGATCCGATCCCGACGGCCTGGTTCACTAAACAACGTGCTGTAGAGTAGCTCACTGAGGTCGGTCGATAGAGCGACGAAGAAGCCATCGCTGGACGCTCCGTGCACCGACTCTGCAGCCCCCGGCGTCGTTGGAAAATCGATCGAGTACGTCATTCCAACGATCACCAGCCGCCCATGGCTATCGATCAGCATGTCGAAGGCGGCGTCAGAGCTGGCTCCTCCCAAATATGTCAACGCTTCGAGCTGGTCAGCCCCCGAAAATGCTGGTTGAAACCTCGCGAGGAAGATGTCCGAGGCCGAGCCTGACAACTCCTCTTGGAACGCTCCGACTGTGGCGGGTAGATCGGACGATTTTGTGTCACCCGCGACAAACACGGTTCCGGCTTCGTCGACCAAAACCGTCTGGGAGTCATTGAAGGTTCTCTCGTCTCCCAAGCCGCCAAGATATGTCGACCACTCGAGAACTGGCACCCCCGTCGAGCGATCGATGCTCGCGACGAATGCGTCGGTCTCTCCACCGCCGAACTGTGACTGGTAGGGATTGACCAGCGGGAAGTCGGAAGAGCTCGTCTGTCCAACGATCGTCACGGTCGCGGACGACACGAAGACGTGGTTCACTCGATCCGCTCCGCTTCCGCCGATGAAGCTACTCCAGACGATGTCTCCCAGCGAATCCAACTCGACGACGAATCCCTCTTCTCCAGAGAGTTCCGAATCGAATGCATCAACCAACGGGAAACCCACGGATGACGTCACCCCTACCACAATGCAGCCGCCCTCGTCCGTAGGAACCACGTCGAAAGGAACATCGACCCCATTCGTGCAGTTCAACCACGTCGTCCATATAAGCTGTTGACCCGCCTCGGCGAACGGATCAAACCGCACCACCAGAGCTTCTGCGACTCCACTCCCTGGCGGACACATGGGGATCGAGAAGTCCTCCCAACTTTGAACCCCGAGGACACCGGTGACTACGCCATTTTCGCCAGCGTAGCTTGCGTAAAGAAAGTCGTAGTGGTTCCCCCCAAAATAGCTGGTCCACTTGAGCCAATCGTCATCTCCTCGACTCAATGACGAAACTGTCAACAGAAGAGCCACACAAACCCATACCGACCGTTGAAACATGAAGATCCTCCACCAGAAGGGATCAGGACGACGGCCCCCTCCATCAATGCGTTTACTGCTCTCGTAGCTCGTCGGACACGAGATCAAGACCGAACGCCGGGCACGTGCTGGCGTAACGTGAGCATCAGATCTCACCCGCCGAGCCTGCTGTGCATCCATGCGAAGAACAGGTGGAAAAGGATCAGACTTTCTTGAGATTTCACGGGCAGGGTGAGAACGATCCGCAATCGAGGCTGTCAGCGGAGGGGTCGGTACCACATGAACCATGCGGCGGCAACGGTAACGGACTCCCCGGCACGAACAGGGTCGACAGTACATAGACGGGATCCGAAATGTCGAACATGCCGTCGTCGTTCGCATCGCACGCGTCGGCGCAGACGACAAGACCACTTCCGAACAGAGCAGTGAGAGCTGCAATTCCATCCGAGATGTCGAACGACCCGTCCGAGTTGCAATCGCCCCGATCGAAGGTCGGCCCCGTCGGTCCGGCGCCGAGCGTCCCACTGAATGTCACCGACTGTCCGTAGACGTCGGAGGCATCGACCCGCTCATCTTCCCACACCGCGATGGCATTGCCGGCTGGGGTTGCGGCCACTGGCAGTCTCGCCTTCCCGCTGAGAAGAGCGGCGATTTCGATCGGTTGCCCCGGCCATAGCGCCGTTCCGTCGAAATCCACGCTCATGCCGATGACCCGGTCCTGCGCGAAGACGCCGGACGGTTGATCGATCACGAACACCATCGGTCCATTGGGACCCAGCACGGTCCGCGGAGAGCCGACGAGAACCGTACTCACGGCAATCAACTCCAGCCCTTCAGCGCCCCACTGACCTACGCCGGCGGCATCGATCTTCTGGCCAAAGATCCCCCACTGCGACTGCCCGGAGTTGCGCTCGTTGAAGAACACATAGGTCGACTCATCGACGGGGTCAAACACAATCCTCGGATCGAGGTGGTGGCGGGTGCCATCGGTCGACACCGTGACCCCGTTGTGAGGGAATCGCTCGTCCCCGGTCGACTCCAAGTGCTGCACTCGACTGTTGAACAACGTTGGTGAGCTGTGCCAAGCGATGACGGCTCCGCCAGAGCCGTCGTCGAGAATGCGCGGCGTGTGCGCGATCGGAACCGACATGGCGTCGTAGACTGCCACAGGGCTCGCTCCCCATTGCGGTACCCCAGCCGATGAGAACTTCTGCGCATGGATGTGACGCAACGCAAAGAAGCTCGAGATATCGCGAACCCAGGTGGCGATGAAGGAACCGGAGTCCGACGCGACCATTTCGACGAACGCTGGCGACTCACCCGGCAGCCCGGCAATCTCGATGCCTCCCGCCGGGAACAACGTCGCCCCGGCCGGAGTCACTGATTGCGCCATCAACTTGCCGTTGGTATCTCGCGACCAAACGACAACAAAGTCGCCCGTAGTCAACTCGACAATTCTGGGGGCCGGTTCGAAACCCGGATCTTCGGAAATCGCAACCCCGTCCGGGCCCCACACTGCCGTACCGTCCGGGGCAATCCTGTAAGCGTAAACGTCGAAGTCCCCGCCGCCGTTTCGGTCGTCGGAGAAGACGAGAACGCAGTGATCGGCGCTGTCGACTTTCAGATCCCAATCGACCAAGAAACTCTGCTGCGGGTTGTCGCTCACCAGAATCCCGTTGTGCGGCCACACCTCGTTCCCCGCGGCGTCGAGACGCTGCAGGTAGACGTCGTAGTTCCCCGACGCATGGTCAAACCACCCGACGTAGCAACCGCCATCTGACGTCGCCGCCACCTTCGGGATCACCTGTTCCGACGAACGATCGGCGATCGAAAGATTCGTCGAAGGGTCGGTCGGCCATTGCGCGAACGACTGCACAGAGAACAGTGACAGGAAAGCCATTACCAAGACGATGCGCATCAAGAACTCCTCGAGTGAATTGTCGGAAGGACCCGGATTCCAGCGGCGAACCCTTATACTATCTCGCTGAGGATCTTCACGAAACGAGAAGAGTGCGAGCGGCAAGACTCCGCATGTAGCGGCCCGTGGGCAAGTCACCAACCGTGCCTTTCTGACCGAGAGCAGCCGAGGTTACAGTAACACTCCGAGCGCGGACACAGCCATGGTAGACTCACTCTTTTCAGCCGCTCAGTCTCGACTCAGTAGGGAATAACGATGGGAACTTGCATTTGTCGCGGGCTCTGTCTCGTGCCAAGCAAACTCGGTCTCACTTCGTTGGCGATCGTCGGATGGTTCCTTACCGGCTCGTTGCCAGACGCAAGTGGCCAGTGCGAGTTGCAGCCGGTTGTCGCTAGCGATGGCGCGGTCCAAGACCAGTTCGGTTGGACGGTCGACATCGATGGCAACTACGCCGTGGTCGCATCCTCCAGGGACGACGACTCCGGGGAGTCGTCCGGCTCAGTCTATGTGTTTCGCAATGACAGCGGCACGTGGATCGAAGAACAAAAACTCACGGCGAGCGACGCGGGGTTGTCGGATGAGTTTGGAGTCTCGGTTGCGATTAGCGGAGACTTGATCGCGGTTGGGGCGCACCGTGAGGATGAGCCGTGCCCCGGCGGCAGCGACTGCAATGCGGGCGCCGTATATCTGTTTCGCTACAATGGCACGAGCTGGGTGGAGGAACAGAAGGTCTTCGCAGGCGACGCCGACGACAACGACAACTTCGGGAACTCGGTCGACGTCGACGGCACGGCGCTCGTCGTCGGTTGCCACCACGACGACGACCTCGTGGATAGCGGCGGCTCCGCTTACATATTTCGATTCGACGGAACCAGCTGGAACGAAGAGATCAAGCTCGAGCCGACAACTCCGATGGACTTTCACGCCTTTGGAAACCGGGTCGCGATTCGGGACGACTTGGTGGCAGTTGCCACGCCGGAGCTGGGCGTACCGGGATTCGTGGCGGGCGGAACCGGTCGCGTCGATCTGTATCGGTATGACGGCACAACCTGGCAATCGGAAGCGACACTAACTCCATCGGATGGCGTGGAGTCGGATCTGTTCGGTTCGGCGATTTCGATCGGAGACGGTCGAGTTCTGGTCGGTGCGCCCGGTCGAGATGAAGTTTGCCCCGTGAGTGTGTTCGCGTGCAACTCTGGGGCTGCCTACGTCTATTGCGACGGACCCGGCGGCTGGGCGGAAGAAGAAAAGCTGGTTCCTTCGAGCGCGGCGGTCCGAGATCTGTTCGGCATCTCGTGTAGCCTCGTTGGCAACGTTGCCGTTGTCGGGGCGAGCCAATTCGCACTCCCCCCGGCGCTCGGCGGGACTGGCCAGGCGATCATCTTTAAGCGGATCGCAACGGAGTGGGTCGAGCAAGTCACTCTACTGGGAAGCACCGCGGTCAACGGCGACCGCTTCGGCCAGTCGGTGGCGCTCAGCGCCGATACATTGATCGTCGGTTCACCCGAGATCGAAACCGGTGGCAGTGGAGCCGCTTTGCTCTTCTCTCTCGACGGTTGCGGAGTCTCCGTCGGTTCGCAGTTCCTTCGCGGAGACTGCAACAACGACGGTGGGTTCGACATCTCCGACGCGGTCTTCCTTCTCGACGAACTCTTCGGTCCGGGCCAGAGCCCCGAGTGCGTATCCGCCTGTGATAGCAACGACGACGACGGGCTCGACATCGCAGATGCGGTCTCAATGCTCGAGACCCTGTTTCTCTTGCCGACTCCGCTACCTGCGCCGAGCGGCAGCTGCGGAATCGATCCGACGCCGGACATGCTCACCTGCGACGCACCCTCTTGCCCGTGAGCGTTCACGTAGTCCGCACCTAGGTTCATCCATCTCATCGCCGGCTGTTGAGCCTCATCGAGCTTTTTCTGCCACGGCGCGCCTCTGCCCGAACTGCCCTGCCTGGCTCGCCGGAGGAATGTGCGAGGGATTTTCGAACCGATTTCGTAAGATGCCGATGGGGGCGCAACATCGAGATCGCTTCGATCCAGGTTTCGTCCACGAACAACTCGGTGAAGGGTGGGCTTCCGATGATTCGTCTGGGAATGGCTTTGATCCTTGTCGTCGTTACGGGTCCTGCATGGGGACAGACCGATGTGATCGTCGGGGACCTCTACGATCTAGGATCATGGGGTAACGTCGGAGACATATACGCATACTCGGTGGGCACGAATGCCTGCAATGTCGGCAACGAAGAGTTGCTTTGGATTTCCGACACGCCCGAGCACCCGGTCATCGGGCAAGAGTTGTATCGATACAACGACGGTCGTTTTGAGCAGGTCGCCTTCGGTTGGCTCAAGCATGCGTTTTGCGCGTTGAGCCTGAGCTTCTGTGATCCGTGCAGCCCCACTCCATGTCCTACGCTGGGCGTCGGTTGTTCGGACCCGTACGGCGCCGGCCTCAACGGAAGTCAGACCAACACCGGACCGCGGTCGGACGTCAACGCGTACACCGGCGAATACCCGTACCCGTTCACGGCGCCGCCGGCCGAGCCCATCATCGGTCGCCGGATGCAAGCGCAGCAGGCGCATGTCGATCCCGCCCAAAACTCTGGGGCTCGCTACTTCGTCGAAGCACACTACGTCACCGCGGACGATGCCACTGCCGGCAACGGCGAGAACAACGTTTCCTGGCGTGAAGTTGCCATCAATCCGGACCCGGCCGAGTTCGCTCTCGAGTTCATCGCCGGTGAAGAAACAACGCGGGAACTGCCCGCGATCTATGCGTGGCAAGACATCGATTCGACGGTCGAGATCGCCGACGTGCGCGTCCCCGGCGAAGGGCTGATTCTCCTCGGCTACCAAGTGACGCAAACCGGAACCAACAGCTGGCACTACGAGTACGCTATGTACAACATGAACTCCGACGTTTCGGCGGGTCGATTCGAGATTCCAGTCTCGACCGGTGTCACGATCACCAACGCCGAGTTCTTTCATGTTCCCTATCACAGCGGGGAGCCGTACAGCACGGCCGACTGGTCGGTCGCCGTGGGAGCCAACTCCATCGCGTGGACGACGACCCCTTACACCATCGATGCCGACGCCAACGCTCTTCGTTGGAGTCGCATGTTCAACTACCGCTTCGACGCGGACGCTCCCCCGACGACTGTGACCGGTGAGGTCGGCCTGTTCAAAGTGACGGGCGCGGTCGGCGTCACAACCCTGGGACCGGGTGACCCCCCGACGCCGATGATCACCGACATCACCTGCGTCGGTGCACCGACGGACGTACAAATCTCGTGGACAAATCCGATCGTCTATTCTCAGATTGAGGTTCGTCGAGCGGGACAACTGATCGCAACTGTCCCGGGAGACGCCACCGAATTCGTCGACGACACGACTCAGCAAGGTCAGTCGTACAACTACACGGTGACTCCGTTCGAGGGCCCGGACCCGTTGACCGCGGTATCCTGTTTCGTAACCGTCCCGATCTTCCCAGACTTCACGCGAGGCGATGTCAATGACGACGGATCGTTCGACGTTTCCGATCCTGTCTTCGTCCTCGCCTCACTGTTTGTCATCGGTTCCCCGCAGCCCACATGTGAAGACGCCGCCGACGCCAACGACGACGGCGCCTTCGACATATCGGACGCGGTGTATAGCCTTTTCGCTCTGTTCGTACCGGGATCTCCAGCGACACCCGCACCTCTGTCTTGCTCGTGGGATCCGACCATCGACACTCTAGACTGCGAATCGGTGATGGCTTGCCCGTGATTGAACGCACTCTGGCGTTGGACATCACGCGGCTCTGATCCGAGCGCGCTGAATAGAAAAAGGCGCGGCGAGAATCTTTGGCTCTCGCCGCGCCTTATCCATCATGGTCGCCCAAAAAACGAGAGTGGCTATGGAAAGCAGCCGTCGACGAGGCCGCACGGAAGATCGTCGGCGGTGGGATCACTACCGCAGCTCGGCCACGGCTCCGCTGGCGAAGAGCCGTCCAGGAACAGCCAGTTCGTTGTGTAGACCGCGTCGCTAACATCGACGAGTCCGTCGTCGTTGGCGTCGAGGGCATCGGCGCACCGTGCCGAGTCGCCGCCGGCGAACAGGAAGCTAAGAGTAAAGATGGCATCGCCGATGTCCGAGGCGCCATCACCATTGGAGTCTCCCCGCACGAACTGGGGAGCAACTACCGTCAGTTCACCGTCGATGGCGGTGGGGAATAGTTGCATTCCCCCGAGAACATACCCGACCAGCACAGTCGGAGTGCCGAGGGTGCTGGATAACGTGAGCGGCGTCGATTCGGCCGGAGTCACGAGCGGCGGATGCTGCACCGTGAGAATGACAACCGGTTCTGCCACCGCGGGAAACTCAATGGTCTGAATGGGAGAATGCGTCGTGAAGACGCACCCGATCGTTATCCCGCTACCACCGGTGAGTGCCAAAACAACGCTGAAGAAGCTCGGACCAGAGCCAAACTGGAGATCGGCCAGTTGCCCTGTGGGAACGGCTTCCGTGATCGTCGTCGGCAGGTCGAGTGCAATTCCGCACGTGAATCCTTGCGTCTGAAGACCCAGCTGATCGGGATCCGCAAAGCTCATAGCTAACTCGGTGGTGGTGGGTGCGGTCGTGGACCCCACAACCGTCAGCGTAGGAAGCTCAAACGTGAGCCCCGAACCTCCGAACAGTTGAGTTGCACCGAGTAACAGCACGAACAAAACGGCAAGACAGCGCATGTCGACATCCCTTCGGGTTTCTTGCCGCGCTCAATTGCGAGCGACGACGTGCGAATGTTGTCAGTAGTATGACTCTCGGCCGCACCAAGCTGAACCTGTCCAACGCATTCTTCGACCCGGCGTTCATGAAAGAAAAACTCGGCTACGAGCTTTATCAGACGGCGGGCCTTCCCACCCCTGGGGTCGGTTGGGCAAACGTCACGTTGAACGTCGAGGGAATCGCAAGAAGGTTTGGCACCGCGGGTGGCGTCTATCGGCTCGAGGGCGATGTGTTCGTCAAATTCACGAAAGACGGCTGACCTATGAGGGGTCCGACCGGCGCGCGTCGTCGCCCCCCTCATGTTCATCGTTTCGACGGCTACTCCTCGAAAAACTCGCGGATGACTTGATCGGACTTGGCGAGCGCCATCAGCTCATCCTTTCCCTGAGGAAAGTCTCTCACGTCGACCGACAACTGGACCACCGTCACAGGATCGGTTCTTGACGAAACAAGAAAGAGCGCTCCGAGGGCTAGATCGTAGCGGACCCCCTCGATGGTGATCACGCCGCTCGTCCCGTCGGTCGTCTCGGCATGGAACGCAACCTTGCGTCCGTCGCTCGCGTGGTGCGATCCCTTGTACGACGCGCTGCGGAACTGACCACTACCATGCGCGTCGCCGCCATTGGGCAGGTCGGACCAGACGACGAACGGAACGCCTTCCGGAGGTCCGGATTGCATCGTGATGACGGTGACCGACGCGGCGTCGATCCCCGGCGTGCCGTCAGAAACGCCCTCGGTCCAACTCGATCCGCCGGTGGCCACACCGTACACACCGTGGGGTTGACGGCAGCCAGCAAGGCAGACGAGCAAGAGTGTCGCGCCGATGAGGATCTGGGTCGCTGCGTCATGCATTACGGCAGTCTCCGGTAGGTAGAAGTGGCAAGCGGTGCACCCGCCCCGCGTCGTTCACATTGTATTTTCAGCACCGCTCCGGCGCGAGGGGCTCGTGCCCCAGTCACAGCTGAATCCGATCGAGGCCGATCACGACCCCACCGCAAGGGCACGCGCGTGCACTCCGCGGCGCGTCGCACCGTCACTCCCTGGGCTTCAGATGCACCAACGTCGGTTCGTCCTGTGACGCCTTGATCTTGGCGATGGTCTCGCGAACAAGGCGCGCCTTACCGCGACTCAATCGGCGAGGAAAATCAGGTTCGTCGTTCTCGAAAAACTTGGCATGCGCTTCTAGCTGAGGAATCACCCGTTTGGCGTGTGCGCCGTACCCCTCGAGCAGGGTCATTATCCGGGCGATGCGCTTCTCGCTCCCGTGTGGCTTTTGATGGCGAGCATAGTCTGCCAACAGTTCGATTCCCTCGCTGACTCGATGACTCGCGAACAACTCGAGCCCGGCGGTGCGGATGCCATCCGCGAACATGATTCCGCTCGGGGCTGGCGTCACGATCGCGTCGAGGATCGCAGGCAGCAACGGTTCGAGCTGCTCGAACGACAGATTCTTGTACACGGACGCGACTGCTCCACGAGCGCGGCCATCCTGGTTCCGCAAACTCGCGCGCACCGCTTCGACGAGAAGATCCCGATCCACGGACTCGAGCGACCGACCGATCAAGCCGCCACGGCGATTGAACAGTGCGAGCGTCAGATAGCGCTGCTCCATGTTGCGCGGATCGCTAGCGGAGGGCTTTCGCGTCAACCGCGCAAGCAGCTGAGGAACCGCTACCCGGGCTGGCGTTCCAATCCCGGCGAGCGCTTCGGCAGCGAGTACGCGAAGCCAAAGATCGGGCGAATCTAAGACGCCGCGCAATACCGGGATCGCGGGAGCGCCACGCTGTCGCTGGAACTGAAGCGCGCGACAAGCGCCGTACCTCGCGTCGAGATTCGGCGAGTCGAGCAACTCGATCAAGCGAGGCACAATGGGCTCACGGCGACGCCCGAGTTCGACCGCGGCGCGTTCTCGCACGACCGGCGACCAGCTCTCGAGTCGGCGGAACAGGTCAGAGGTGCCGAGCGCTCTTTGACTCGTTGTACGATCTTTGCTCGACCATCCGCGTCCATCGTCGATCAGACTCTCCGCGGCCGTGCGATCGACACTTGGGGCAGAACTAACCTGACGTCCAGTCAGGAACGTCTTCCGCAACGGTTGAGCGTAGGCGATCAGGTACGCACCCGTGCAGTCCCACTTGTTGTGCGACTCTGGCTTCGGTGTCGGCGCTCCCTGGTAGCGAAATGTCCCATCCCAGCGGCGCGCGAGATCGTAGTACCAGCCGAACTCCCGCATCCATGCTCCGGTCGCTTCGGGGCCAGAACGCGCGACCCCGAGCATGGCCCACGTCATGTTGAAGAAGTTCCCAGTGTGCCCCTCGTCGCGCTCTGCACCGTGCGACGCGACGGCCATCCGCGAGAAATACTCGGTGGCGGTCGCGTCTTGTCGGAGGTCGAACAGCACCGCCGCCATCTCGTTCTTACCGTTGTCGCAATGGGTCTCGATCCACGGTCGATGGTCTCCGTACGGAATCGACCCCTTGCCCACGTAGAATCGAAGCAGTGCTTCGCTCTTTCGAATCGCGGCATCGAGTCCGGCAACCGGGACCTGCGCTCGCTTGGCCACGGCGAGCGAGTATGTCAGTGGAATTCCGGGCGCGTTCATCATGCCGTAACCGCCGAGTCGCTTGGCTGCGCCACGGACGAAGTCATGACCCCACGACCCGACCTCACTCTGCCCGTCGACGATCCTCTGCGTCATTCGGCGAAGCCCTGTATCGACGTAGCGGCGATCGCCGGTAGCAAGAACGTACTCGCCGAGCAACATGTTGATGTAGGCGTACTGCCAAGTACGAATGCCCTTCTGCGGATCGTACTTCGAGAGAAGCTCAACCTGCTTGCGAACGACAGGCAGGTACTCTTCCTCTCCGCTGGCCAATAGGGCGAGCGCGTTGAGCGCACGCGTAATCACGTGTCCCGCGGTCGGCTTGGCTCGCATGTTCTCTGCAAGCTGCCGGCAACCGAGTTCGAGAATGCGTTTCGACTTCGGGCAACCGTACGGCGCCGTGGCGCCATAATTGCCGAGAGGTTGAAGCGCAACGACGACCTTGCACGTCTTGCCGCCCCGCCAGCACAAGAGACGCAGGCGGCCCCCGTTTTTCATCCGCTCCGCTTCGGTGATCGCCCTTCCGAACGAGATCCGCGCGTCACCGGCGAACGGCTTCTTACCGATCCCGGTGACGACGTCGCCGATCTGAAGCACTCCATCCGCGGGCGAACCCGCCGCGACCTCGGTGATCAAGATCTGTCGCGCGTCGGTCGTCACGTGCTTGTCGCTGTAGATCCAACCGCGCGCCCCCGTCGGCCCTAGCGTCCAGTCGTGAGTCCACCCCTCGGGAACGACTCCGCCCTGCGTGAGATCAGGCACCGGCAGGGATTTTTTACGCTGAGCGTGCGCCGATTCGGGCACGTAAGTGACCACGGCGATGACGCACGCCGCCAAAGTAGCGATGACGCGGTGACGGCGAACGATGCCCATGGAGTATTCCTCTGCTTGCTCGAACGAAGCTGTCTTGGTGGAAGGTCGCGGAGACTAGCAAGGTTCGACGCTCGGTATCCAGGTATCTCGGCCGAAAGGACGATCGGACAGCGCGGAGATACGCGATAGATGCCAACACGGCCGGCGCCCGTCTGAACGAGAGCCGACCGTGAAACAAGCTTGAAACGGTGAAGCTGCTACCCAGGGTTAGCTCCGGCGACGATCATCACCGGGAGAGCGGTCGGGAAGCAGCGAAACGGACTCTTCGCTGGGAACTCGACGACGACCTTGGCGTCGCCGGCACGCGCTTCGTTCGGTACCCACACGGGGCCGTGGTAGAGCATGCCTCAGCAGCGCGCCTTCAGTTGGACTCGCACTTGTTCCTGCTTGCCCGCTGCCGACGTGTACACGAGCGTCGCCTGTACCGCTTGACCTTGCGGAAGAAACTTGTCGTCGACACTCGAGAACGCTCCGCGGGTGCTGCCCCGCTGGCCGACGAACACCTTGAAGTCGCACGACGTGCCCGCGGTGAGTTTGCCACTGAGCCAGTGATCGAACTCCAGCGGTCGGTCGTAGCCAGGGACGAAAATCGGCGCGTCCTTCGTCGACGAGCCGAGCTTGGCGTAGACTTCCTTCTTCGGGCCGAAACATCCAAACGTGCGCTTACCGCCACGCCACAACATGGAGTAGCGGAACGAGTCCTTCGTCCACGTCAGCTTCATCTCGGTGTGCGTCGCACCCTTTAGTCCCGGATCGACGAAGTCTCCGATTTGGAACACACTCCGACTCTCGTCGTACTCCTCGGTGGTGAATCGTTCTCCTGCGTCGGTCAGATCTCCGTCAGCGTCGAGATCGACGTAGAGAACGTCGTAGCAGCCCGGCTCGCTCTTCGTGGCATCGAGCACGCACCACACCTGCTTCTCGCCGTGCAGTCCGAACAAGAACAGTCCGTAGAGCGGCTTCTCCGCGCGAAGGGCCGGCAACTTGGCGATGGTCCGCGGCACCTTGTCGAAGTCGATCCGCTCGACCTTCTTAGCAGTACGCGAACCGCCTCTGCCTGAGGGACCGTCCTGCGCAAACAACGAGGTCGAGAGCCCCGCGGTAACGAGCACGCCCAGCACGAGCCAGCGAAGTGGTTGAATCATGAAAACCCCTTTCGCGACGGATTGTAGACGCGAGAACACCTCTCCGACAGGAATGGTTGGAGCGCGACGACTCGGACGGGCAGCGGGTGCGCTAGCGACGTGGAGTCAACGATCGAACGAACGCGACGATGTGATTGACCTCCTGCCCGGATAGCCCCGTGAATCCGAACGGATCGTCCGGCTGCCGCGGCATCGGGGTGCCGCGATGCCCGCGTACGATCGTCGCTTGGATCTGACCGTCCGTTGCAATCGACAGGAAATCGGGGTGCGCGATCGCCGGTCCGGCTCCGTCGACCCCCCGAGCCCCGTGGCAATCGGCGCAGCCGTTCTTTTCGTACAGTTCGCGCCCTAGCTTTGCGTCTCCCACTGCCCGCGGACCACGCAGAGTCGTTCCGGATCGGCGCGAGTTCATGTCGAGGTACGCCGCGGCGTTGGCCAGCCGCCCCAGACCTACGGGAGGAGGAGGCTTGCCCGACTCGTCTCGACAACGCGCGCGTCGGTAAGTCTCGATGACAAACGTTTTCCCCGCCGCGCGCTGAAACGCCCAGTTTCCGATCGCGGGCCCAACCCCGCCCGAACCCGCCGTCCCGTGACAACTCGTACAGTGTTCTCCGTAGTCCTTGGCCCCTTGAATCGGATCGCCAAGGGGGACATCGAGCGTGAGCAAGTCGAGATCGGGCGCAGGAGCCTCGGCCATCTCACGCAGGGTCTTGATCAGCGAGGCCAACTCAGTCGGTCGGAACTCGCGATAGGCAGGCATGCCAGTCCCGGGCCGACCGTGCACGATCGACTCGTAGAGAAACCGATCCGTCGCCAAAGCCCGAAACGCAGGCGAGCGATGCGACGGCGCGATCCCCCCTTCACTAGTCGCTCCGTGACACGCGCGACATTCGATCGCGTAAAGCGTGGCCCCTAGCACCGGGTCCGCCGAAGCGGCCGCCACCTCTTCGAACGAAGGCTCCTTCGGTTCGAACGATCGGAGATAGCGAACGATGTTGCGAATCTCCCGCGCGCTCAGTCCGCCCGATTCCGACGCCCAACCGGGCATCCCGCGACCCCGCCTTCCGAGTTCAATCGTCGCGACCAAGAAATCATCCGACACGATGCCGAGAAAGTCAGCGTGAGTTATCGCCGAGGCGCTGTTCGCGGTGGGTTCGAACCAACTCCCCTTGCCACTGGGACCGTGACAGGACGAACAAAACATCTGGTAGAGATTTCGACCGGAGGTTTCGTATTCCCGTCCGCCGAACAGCTCCTTGCGCAGGCGATCCGGAGCCTGGCGCGCCAATGGATCATCGCTGCGCCGCAACGAAAGTAGGTAGACGACCAGGTCGTCGATCTCGCCACGGATGCGGTGAACTCCCGGCATGGTCGCGTCGGGATTCATGGCACGAGGATCCCGCAGGTACTCGGCCAGCCAAACGCTGGCCGATCGCTCGCCTTCCCACGAAGGCGGAAAGTCGAACTCTTGAGACCGTCTCGCGCCTATGCCGTCGAGAGCGGGTCCGATATCACCGCCGATGTCATCCACGCGATGGCAACTTCGACAACCGCGACGGTGAAACAGCAACTTCCCGTTCTCGAGTTGCGGCGCTCCGATGCGGGTTTCCAAGTAGCGGGTGAGCGCCAACTGGTCGTCTTCATTGTCGACGCCCACGTATCCGATGAACCCTCGGTCGACGCCGGATACTGGATCGACGCGGTGCCACTGGGGCCAGCTCGGATCAACCGGGTACATCCCTATCGACGTCAGCGGTCCCCCGTCCGACTGTCGAGCCAACGGATCGTCGTGGCACTTGCCGCATTGTCGCTCGCGGTAGAGAGCCTCGCCCCGCAGGACTCGGTCGGGTTCGGCGACCGACGTTGCAGAGTGGCAAGAGCCGCATCCCGCCTGGTAGGTCCCCCGAGGAAGGAGCGCTCCCCACGCGCCGCTCTGCAGATGGGCAGCGTCACGGTCGAGTTGGGTTCCATCTCCGCCGTGGCAAGACTGGCACGGAAAGTCTGTCGGCGAGTGGGAGATCCACGGATGCGGAGCAAAGATACCCGAATCGGCCAACGCGACGGACTCGTCGTCGATGAGGCGTTGGTCCACATGACAAACCGTGCAGCGCTCGCCGGGCTTCGAAGCGCTCGGAGTCACAGACAGCGGCTCGAGCCCTTTCGCGCGGCGCAACCCATTGCGCCGCTCGGCTAACTCGCGCCACTCTTGCGATACCACGACAGTCGGAAAGACAACAAGCGCGAACAAGACGACCCGAGCGAACCAAGCCATGGAAATTCCTCCTCGGCGAACAAACCACGCAGACGATGTTCACATGGGAGAGCAAGCTCGCGGCCAGTGCCCAAATGGCAACTCAGCGACCGCGGAAGGCGAGGAGTTCTCGTTTGTAGTAACGGTCCCTTGAAGAGTCCTGATATTGAGAATAGACGCGGTGCAACGAGCCCGCGTCGACGCCGGTAGCCGTGGAAGGTCGCTCGGCTCGGTCAGACTTGAGCGAGCACGAGGCAGTACAACGTGGCTGCCACTCCGACTTGCGTCACGGCTGATACAATGCGCAACCGATCGAGTCATCGGTTGGATCCGAGCCACACAACGTGTGCGGCGGTGCGAGCGTGGTGCCGCCGGAGAAGAGTGCACTCAGGGCGTGGATGCTGTCGGCGACGTCCAACCGTCCGTCGTCGTTCACGTCGCACGCGTCGTCGCAGGTCGAATCGGCCCCGTCGGTATAGATGCCGAGGAGTAGGAACACCGCGTCTTCGATGTCGAAGAATCCATCCACATTGCAGTCGCCGCGTCGGAAGTTCGCTCCGATCGGCTGCACGCACGGTTGATTGCGCTCGACCACCCAGCGCTGATTGACGGCTAGGCCGGTGGTCACGGTTTGCAACTCACCGTCGGGCCACAGAATCTCGACCGAGTGGACGGTGTCCGCCTGCGCGAGACCAAAGTACAGCTCGAAACCGTTCTGCGCGGAGAACGCGCTGCCCGAGAAGACAGTGTTGTGGAGCTTCCGAACCGGACCTCCATTTTCGCTCACCGTCAAGGTGACGCGGGTCCCCGTGGCGTCGCGACTCACCGCATGCCCGTCGCCGACCGGCCGCACTTTGAAATATCCGAAGGGGGTCTCCCACTGAAACTTGAACAGTCGGTTCGGCGCGAAGGTGGGAGTACCGTTCATCCCCCCATTTCCGACCGCTAGCTCGAGAACACCGTCGTTGTCGGTATCGACCATGTTCGTACCGTGGGTTCGGTAAGGGTAGGTCGGGTAGACGATCCCCGGGCCCTGCGGGGCTGGGTAGTCGATCAGGTAGGTCTTGTTGGCGTACGACGGAGTCTCTCCCGGCTGCGCCGGGCCGCTGTCACTCATGAAGAAGTAATCCGTCTCCCCGCCAAACGGAGCGCCGTTGCCGAAATAGACGTCAACCGTGCCGTCTCCGTTGATGTCGCCGAGCTGACACCCCATGACTCCGGCCCCCTCGAAGTACGGGTTATTGAGGCCGACTTCCCAGGCGACGTTCTTAAACCCGAGCGGTCCTTGATTGAGGAACAAGACGTGTCCCGTTTCATAGAACGGTTCCGGCTGAAAATCAGTCGGACCACGTCGAAACACCATCAAGTCCTGTAGCCCGTCCTGATTGAAGTCGGCGGCGGCAGAGGCAAACGATCCCGACGGCTGGCCCAGGTCCTCGCCGACGGCAGAGTACAGTTCGGTGGCGTCGACGAAATCGAGCACCCCTGTCTCGACCCACAAGTTGCGCCACAGATGATTGTACCCGGTGAAGTTGGTTTCATAGAGGTCGAGGTCGCCATCGTTGTCAGCGTCGAACAGCGTCGGGTGCATCGTCGTGGCCATCGTCGAGTTCAAATGAACGTCGGCAGTGATGTCCGTGAATGTTCCGTCGCCGTTGTTACGCCACAAAACATTGCGACCATTGAGCTCGGAACCCCCTACGTTACCGACAAACAGGTCGACGTCACCATCTCGGTCGATATCACCCCAAACACCGTTGCTATAGCCACTCGCAACGGGCTGTCCATCGATGACCGAAGGAGCCCCACGGACTCCGGCCAACGCCGCGACGTCGACAAAGCTCAACGTCCCGGTCTCCATGAGTTGGTTCTGGAACAAGAAGCAGTAGCCCGCCCCCTCGATCCCACCGGTGGCGATGAAAATGTCGTAGTCACCATCGTTGTCGTAGTCCGCGGTCGAAGCACCGACAGCAACTTCTCCATCGACGAGCACCTGAACCAGTTCGTAGCGGACGTCACTGGGGCCAAGCTCCGGCTGGCTACGAATCACAAAGGACTCGTCGCCGGGGTTCCCCACGAAGAAGTCGACCGTTCCATCGAGATCGAAATCGGCTGCAACTAGCGCACGGCATCGCCGCTGGCGTCCGAACCAGTTGTCCTGGAAGTTGGACTCTAAGGCGATGTCGGTCACCACGGGATCTTGGTCAGCGGTCAGACCCGAGGTCAAATGGATCAACGTGACGGCGATCAGAGCGATGCGCGATTGAAATGGAGGCATGGAAGTCTCGAGACCTTCATCAAATCGATCACCACTGAGCCTGGGGCCGGGCGATCTCACGATTGTCTTGGGGAAAGTGCGAGCTGAACCAGGCGCCAACCTTACCAGGAATTACGCGGGGGAGCACCCTTCGGCGCCAGACCTTGCCTCTTGTCCGTCTCAACGTTCCGGTGCCGGACAAGACCGACCGAAACGGCGACTTGAAAAGACCTTGTGGCAAGCGCGTCGCACCGACCGCAAGAGCGTTCCTTCTTTGTGCAGTCGGAGTTATCTTCCTTCCTCACAGGTGAAGACCAGCAAGGAGGACCATGGAGGTACGGCCAAGACCTCGATTCGAGCGACACACGATCTACGATTTCGACGCGCTACGGGAGCGGCTAACTCTCGCTCTCGAACAACGCGGGGGAACGATCACCGGCGAAGTTCTCGACAGCCACGCGCAGTTCATGATCGAGAAGTCGCGGCGACACACATGGTCTCCGTATCTCTCGTTGACCTTCACTCCGATCGAGACCGACGGTCCCGAGCGACTCCGTATCCGCGGGCTGTTCGGCCCCAACCCCGCCGTGTGGACGCTGGTCGCAACCCTCTACGGACTCTCGGCGTTCATCACGTTCATCGGAATCGTCGTCGGCTGGTCTCAGCTCGTCGCCGAATCATCTCCGACCGGGTTCTTCGCGATTGCCGCGGGTGGACTGCTGGCAGTTGTGCTCTACCTCCTCTCTCTCTCCGGTCAAACCCTCGCCCAGGAACAGATGCAAGAACTCGCCAACCTCATCGACGGAGCGATCGGCGACGACGACTCTTCCGCCTGAACGTCTTCTTGCTACGCACGTCATGAACAGTCCGGAGCCAACGACATGAAAAGACTACCACTGCCCCTCGACACTCCGACGTTCGACGAGTTGCGTGGCGGATTCGAGCGGCTAGACGAGGACACGGAGCCTCGCTGGGGGAAGATGAAGGGTGCCGAGATGACTCGGCATTGTCGGCGCTTCATCGAGTTGTACTTGGGACGGATCCCCGTCTCGTTTCCGATTCGGATGCTAGCGCGACTGCTCGGCCCATTCTTCATCGCCAGGGTCATGGCCAAGCCGCCGACCGAAACGCCGAAGAACTTGTCGACGTTGCCGGCGATCAAGTCCAAACAATCCGAGGTGCTCGACCTGAATGAAGAGCGACGCCTGCTCTTCGAGGCGTTCGACGAAGTGGCTCAACTATCCGGTCAGCGGCCTCACGTCCTGTACGGATCCATGCACGCGGACGATGTTCACGCTCTCGTGCGTCACCACAGTGCGCACCATGCGAATCAGTTTGGACTGCTGTCCCCGGAGCGCGAATCGCCACCCGCCACACTCCCTGAGGAAACTAGGCCCAACTCTCGCTAGTCGGAGTTCGGTAGCGTCAGCCGAAAACAGGCGCCGCCCTCGGCCGGCACTTCGTGCACCACCTCGCCACCGTGGTGATCCGCGACCAACTTCACGAGAGCGAGTCCCAGCCCGCGGGGTGGCCCGTGAGTCGGTTGGCTCACTCCGGAGTGTCCCGGTTGAAACATGCGTTTGAGCATGTTCTCCGAAACTCCGACGCCTCGGTCCTCGACCTCGAACACGGCTCCGTTCGATTCCCGGCGCGCGCGCACTTGGATAGCAGACGCCGCCGCTCCGTGCTGTATCGCGTTCTCGATCAAGTTGTCGACCGCGCGCGCCACTAGCCGGTCGTTGGCGTGAATCGTGATCGGCGTTCCGCTGGGCGTGTACTCGATCGACTTGCCCTGCTGCCGGAGCACCGCTCCCTTCTCCTCGATAATGCGCTCGATCGTCAGTGAAAGATCGAAGTCGACCCGGAGAGCAGGAAGCGAACCTGTTTCCAAGTGAGTCACGTCGTTCAGATCTTCGAGCATCGACTGGATGCGCGTCAGCGCGTGTCGCGTTTCGCGCAAGTTCGATTCGATCGAGTCACGATCGATCGACGGCGCCTCTAAGTCGTCGAGCGTGAGTTCGATCTGCGCCGTGGCGGCGGTCAACGGACTTCGCATGTCGTGCGAAAGCAAGCGCGACAAGAGATCCTTGGTCCGCTCAACCGCACGAATCGAACTGACATCCTGGACGAGCAACGCGCCATGTGGCACGTCGTCGATCGCGAGCGATACCAACTCCAAATGCACGTCGCATGGATTCGAGACGAACTTGCGCGGAAAACGAAAGTCGAGTTCGAAGTGAAACGGTTCGTTGCCAATCTTCTGCGCGAAGACTTCGGCGAGCCCCGTCACACGCGTGCAAGGCGCGACCTCACGAAAGAAGTTCGAGCCGAGGACCTTGCGACGAGGTCGACCGGAGAGTGCTTCTTCGTACTGGTTGTAGAAGACAACTCTTCCCGCGGCATCCAGCACCACTACACCGACCGGCAGCTCGTCGATCGTCGCGGTAAGCGATGACGGTTCAAGAATCGAATCCATAGCCGACCGACCATCCCGTGGTTCGAGAAAGGGGTACGCCAATATGGGGAAAGCGACCCACTTGATCAAGCTCGGAGGTCGCCGCGCGAGAGTCTCGCGCGCTTCTCACGGTTGCGCAGCGACCTTCGAGGCGCTGGCTCCTGATTCATCGACGAGCTCGCGCGCTGCAGAAGGGTCGCATGTCCTCGGTCTTGGGGGGAGCCTCCGTCGTGACGGCGGGGGGAACCTCGGCCGTTCGTTAATCTGGCGAGACCCTTGGCCTGGTTTCGACGTCTCACCGCTACGGCCGCGCGGGCGGTCTGACAGAACCGTTTTGGGACCGACCGCCGCCGCAAGGGGCGACCTCGCCCGTCTGTGCGGAAAAACTCACCGTGAGATGTTGCGCCGAGATGGGTGGGACTCGGAGGCGGAATGATGGATGATGCTGCGTTCGGCTTCTGCCCGACCACCAGGGTGAGCGCAGGCTCACCCGGGCCCTCGAGCGCAAGGTTCCTCCTCGGCCGGGCCAGAAACGGCCAGGCAGAAGCTTGGTGGCGTGCGTCGCAGCCGAACTCTGTGTCCCGCATCAAAAACAAAAGCAGAACAAACTCGCAAAAAAGCAGAACGCGATCGGAGACAACATGTCGAGCGAAAGCAAGTGCCCCGCGTTGGGCGGCCCCCACAAGCACACGGCGGCCGGGACGTCGAACCAGCACTGGTGGCCGAATCAGCTGAACCTGAAGATTCTCAGCCAGAACTCCCCTCTGTCAGACCCCATGGGCGAGGAGTTCGACTACGCCAAGGAGTTCGAGTCCCTCGATTTGGGCGCCGTGAAGAGCGACATCATGAACGTCATGACGACGTCGCAAGATTGGTGGCCGGCCGACTATGGTCACTACGGCCCACTGTTCATCCGCATGGCGTGGCACAGCGCCGGGACCTACCGCACGCTCGACGGCCGCGGTGGCGCGTCGGCCGGCACGCTGCGCTTCGCGCCCCTCAACAGTTGGCCTGACAACGCGAACCTCGACAAAGCACGTCGGCTGCTCTGGCCGGTCAAACAGAAGTACGGTCGCAAGATCTCGTGGGCCGACCTCATGGTGCTGACGGGTAACTGTGCGTTGGAATCGATGGGATTCAAGACGCACGGATTCGCCGGTGGACGCGAAGATGTCTGGGAGCCAGAAGAGGACGTCTACTGGGGCTCCGAGAGCGAGTGGCTGGGTGACGAACGCTACTCCGGTGACCGAGAGCTGGAGAACCCGCTCGGCGCGGTACAGATGGGGCTCATCTACGTGAACCCCGAAGGGCCGAACGGCAATCCGGACCCGCTCGCCGCCGCCAAAGACATTCGCGAGACGTTTGCACGCATGGCGATGAACGACGAAGAGACTGTCGCCCTGATCGCTGGAGGTCACACCTTCGGTAAAGCGCACGGTGCGGCGCCCGCGACTCACGTCGGCCCCGAGCCGGAAGGCGCCACCCTTCAAGAGCAAGGGTTGGGGTGGAAGAACAGCTTCGGCAGCGGTAAAGCGGGTGACACGATCACCAGTGGCTTGGAGGGTGCGTGGACCACAAGCCCGGCGAAGTGGGACAACAACTTCTTCGACAACCTGTTCGGCTACGAGTGGGAAAAAACCAAGAGCCCGGCTGGCGCCACGCAGTGGACGCCCAAGTCCGACGCCGCAGCGGGCACCGTTCCGGATGCTCACGATCCCGCCCGTAAGCACGCCCCGATGATGCTCACCACCGACCTCGCGTTGCGCGAGGACCCGATCTACGGGCCGATCTCGAAGCGCTTCCACGAGAACCCGGCCGAGTTCGCCACCGCATTCGCGAAGGCGTGGTACAAGCTCACGCACCGCGACATGGGCCCCCCCTCACGCCTTCTCGGCTCGCTGGTTCCCGCCGAGCCGGAGCTGTGGCAAGACCCGGTTCCCAGCGTCGACCATGAATTGATCAACGACGCTGACATCACCGCGCTCAAGGGCAAGCTCCTCGAGTCTGGCTTGTCGGTCTCTCAGTTGGTCGCGACCGCTTGGGCTTCGGCCGCTTCGTTCCGTGGCACCGACATGCGCGGTGGAGCGAACGGCGCGCGCATTCGTCTCGCTCCTCAGAAGGACTGGGAAGCGAACAGCCCGGCCGAACTGGCGACTGTGCTGCAAACGCTGCAGGAAGTTCAGACGGCTTTCAACGGATCCGGCGGCCAGCAGGTCTCACTCGCCGACGTGATCGTGCTCGGCGGATGCGCCGCCGTCGAAGCGGCGGCGAAGAAGGCTGGACACAAACTCCAAGTGCCCTTCACCCCGGGCCGCGCGGATGCTTCGCAAGAGCAGACCGACGTCGAGTCGTTCGCTGTGCTCGAACCGGGCGCGGATGGATTCCGTAACTACCTGCGGGATGGACAACGTCGGTCCACCGAGGAGCTGCTGATCGACCGCGCACACATGCTGACGCTCACCGCTCCCGAAATGACGGTGCTCGTCGGCGGCATGCGCGCGTTGAATGCCAACGTTGGTCAATCCGCGGTCGGCGTGCTGACCGATCGGCCGGGACAATTGACCAACGACTTCTTCGTGAACTTGCTCGACGTGAACACCGTTTGGCAAACCTCCCCCAAGTGCGAGCACCTGTTCGAAGGACGCGATCACGCCACGGGAGACGTCAAGTGGACCGGCAGCGCGGCGGATCTGGTCTTCGGATCAAACTCACAGCTGCGAGCGATCGCCGAAGTCTACGCGTGTGACGACGGACAGAAGTCATTCGTGACGGACTTCGCGGCGGCTTGGAACAAGGTCATGAATCTCGACCGCTTCGATCTTGCTTGATCACATACCGACTCCGTCGACGAGATTTTGGCGCGGCGGGCGCTGAGCTCACCGTCGGATGAGGATCACGAGACAAGTGCGAGAACCCCGTGGCTAACACCGCGGGGTTCTCGTGTTTTTTTGGCTCGCCCGAGCGTCATCGGGCCGTGCTACGCTTCTCCAAGTCGTACTGCTGCCCCTTGCGCAGGACGACCGGGTCACTGCCCGACGCGTAGAACGAAACGGCCTGGTCGCCGATCACCTCGGCCGCGGTGCCACGAACAATGAGCGCGGTATCCTCGTCGACCCCGATGCCCAACATCTGCGGGTAGTTCTTCATCAATTCGACAAACGGTTCGTGGCGATTTCGTTGGAGAAAGTGGGCGTCGAGGATAACCCCCTCCAACAAACCGAGGCCGGTGGTATATCCGTCGTGGACGAGAGTGCGGTTTGTTCTGGGGTCCCCCCGCACCAAGAAGTCACCGGCCACTTGGCATCCGGCGGAACTACCGCCGACCACCCCACCTCGAGTGAGGACGTTTCGCATCAGCGCGTGACTCTTGGTGTGCTGGAACGAATCCATCATGCGATAGGTGCGACCGCCGTCGATCCAAACCCCGCTCGCCTTCTCCAACAACGCGAGCAGTCGAGGGTCCTTATCCGCTTGGTCGGGGTCATTCGTATGAATCACGAACACGTTGGCACAACCGTGTTCACGCAGTTCTCGTGCACTGTAGGACCGAGGTTCGTCGCCGGGGTCGAACTCCGCCGCGCTCGGGATGCAAACGATGGTGGCGTCCTTACCCCCCGCCGCCTCGATGAAACGATTCCACGTCGGACTCTGAACGCCTCCGCCGCCACTGAGGACCAACGTCCCGCGCGGCACCTTGGGGGTCGGTGCGTTCTCGGGAGGAAACAGCGGTCCCATTCGATCCTGCGCGGAGCGCCGCCACGCGAGCAGATCGACGTCGTAGGAGAGTTCATCGCCGTACTCGAAGACGTCGACGGCGCGAATCGAAGCGCGGCGCTCGGGCCACCCTTTGGCACCCGCGACCTGCACCACGACTGAGCCGTTCCCAATGGCGCCGACGCGGCGTCCGTAGTGGATGACCAGCGCGGTCTCCTTGGGGATCTGCCACCCGACCAAGCCGTCGCCACCGGTGAGAATAGGGTCGAGTTCGCGCGCCGAGCCGCTTTCGTCCGACGTGTTCAAAAGGTGAACGCGAGAGCCGGGAAGAAGACCAAAGCCTTTCGATTTCTTGTCGACACTAAGATTCGCGAGCGCCATCGAACCGACGCCCTGTCCCCCGACCACCCCTCCGCGCGCGAGCACGTCGCGAAGCAGTGCCGCCGAAACAGTATTCCTCACCAACGCTTCGGCCTTGTCCTCGAACCAAACACCGCCAGCCTTCAACAGCGCGAGCGTCAGCTTCTTGTCGAGCTTCGCCTTCGCATGGATGACGGTGACCGAACGAGCACCGCGCAACTTCCAGCGGGCCGCAGATCGCGACTTACCCTTTGGCGCGACAACCACAATGTCTACCTCGAACCCGCCGCCGAGATGCAAAAACGCGTCGAGCACGGCGTCGGGAGTGTTGCCATGTCCGGCGAGCACCAGAGACCCCGCGATCGGACGGATCGGCTCGGGTGGAAAACTTTGGCGGGCAACGATGTTCGAGGGGGTAGCAACAAGCGCAAGGACGACGAGGTAGCCAGCAAGTTGGGCGAATCTCATAGTGACAAGGCCCCTTGATCTCGAGGGTAGAGGTCGCAAGAAATCATGACGGAGAGAGTAGACTCCGCCCAACGTGACCCCGCCTCCGCGACGGAACCGTCAATCGTCGGCGAGTGTGTGGACCGATATGGTAACTCTCACGAGTCGCGCTCTGCGAGGACCGTTTCGAGGACACGTCGGGAGTTCTCGAGCAGGATGGGGTCGTCACTCGGCTTGGCCAGAGTAATAAGAGCCTTCCAAAGTGCCCACGCTCGACCGCGCAACCACGTCGCCTCGTCGAGCGCAAGCGACTCACGAAAGGCGCGCCGACAATCGTCGTCGAAGAACGTCCACGCGATCGTCAAGTCGCACGCCGGATCACCGACCGCCGAGCAACCAAAATCGATGACCGCGCTCAGCCGCCCGTCTCTGACCAAGAGATTCGTGGCGGCGACGTCACCGTGCACCCAAACGCGCCGACGATTCCACGACGTTTTCAGCGCCTCCTCCCACAGTTCCGTGGCTTCATTCGCCGCGATCGTTCCCTGCAACGTTTCAATCGCGTCTCGTGTTTCGGCGCTGTAGGTCGTGAGTGCGCCGCCACGGTAGAAGTTGTGTGCGCCCGGAGCGGGACCGCCCGTCGAGTCGATTCGATGAAGAGCGACGAAGAAGCTAGCCAACGAAGTCGCGAACTCCGCCGGGGCGCCGATCCGGTCGAGGCTAGCGTTGTCACCTTCCAACCAGCGATAGATCGACCAGTGCCAAGGATAGAGGTCGCAAGGGAGCCCCAGGGCGAGCGGCGCAGGAATCGGAAGCGGTAGCTCGGGCGCGAGTTTCGGCAACCAACGCTGCTCCTTCGCGACTTGCTCCGCGTAGGGTTCGGCGCTGGGCAATCGGACGGACATCGAGCGGCCCAGACGGAATGTCCGATTATCCCAACCGTCGAACTCCACCGGCTCGACGGCGAGGTGCGACCACTGAGGAAACTGGGACCGAAGCAACCGCTCGACGAGCGAAGTATTGATCTGCACCACCCTAGTTCTCCCTTCGCGATCACCCTCCCGCAGGCGACGGATGACTTAACCGTCCCGGTCTCGCACATTTGGATTGGTCGTCGAAATTTCGTCACAGGCAATAGGTCGACACGCCGCGAGCTTCTATGATGAGAGCTTCCAGACATAACCTAAAACCGTACTCGGAGACACCATGCGCCCCGTTCTGATTCTCTTGGCCCTCAGTCTGCCGTCTCTCGCCACCGCTCAATCCACGTTCACGGAGACATTCGACACCGGTAACGAGGGAGCGTGGAACTTTGGCCCGCCGGCGGTCATCGAAGCCACGGGCGGGAACCCCAGCGCATACCTCTACGAACCTCTACTCGACACCTTCGCCCCGCAACCTCGGACCACGGCGGACTCGGTGTTCTCGGGAGACTACCGCGCTCGAGACGTAAGCTCGGTCAGCGTCGACCTCATCACGTACGACGCCGGCACCACCGGCGGACGCCCGCTATCGATCATGCTCTACTTCGACAACGGAACCGCCGGAGTGGACGATGACTTTGCCGCGTACTTCATGCACGCCAACAACATTCCCGCGGTCGGAGCCGGTTGGCAGACGTACACCTTCGACATCCCGGCTCAGGAGACATCACTCCCCGCGGGTTGGGGATTGTGGTCGTCCGGTGCGCCCGGCGTGACTCCCGATTGGAACGTCGCCGTGCAAAACGTAACGAGCCTGCGATTCTTCTACGGGAACCCGGAGTACTTCTTTATCTTCCAACAGTGGGAACTCGGTCTCGACAACCCGTCGATCACCGAAGCCGGCTCGACGAACCCAATCTTCGTGCGCGGCGACTGCAACGCTGACGGAGCGATCGACATCGGCGACCCGGTCTCCGAGCTGCAGATCCTGTTCACGCCGGGAACCGACCCCTCGCTGTGCGACAGCGCATGCGACGCCAATGATGACGGTGGCACGGACATCTCAGACACCATCTATCTGCTCTCGTTCCTCTTCTCGACCGGTCCGGCGATTCCCGCCCCCGTAACCTGCGGCGAAGATCCGACGGTGGATACACTCACCTGTAACGAGTTCGATAGCTGCCCGTAACGCTGTTCGATGTGGCGCGTCACCGAATGGCTGGCGCGCCCGTATCGATCTCCTCCTCCCGAGCCAACGGACAAGCGCGAGATGCCACCCTCGACGGAAGGAGGCTGCCGGTCGTCAAAACAACTAACGCAGCGATATTCCTCAAGGTCTCGGGACCGTGTATGCCGATTCCAATAAGCGGCACCCGTTGGCACGCTGCGTTCTATCACCGCGCCGAGTCACCCGGGAAACTGCGCCCTCTTCGCGTGGGGGCAATCCGGGCCGTTGTGCCATCCCAGTAATGGCAAACGGTGTCGCATGACTGAGAATTTGCTACCCGCGGAATAGTTCGAGTTCCCGACAAGGTCGAAGCGATCGTGCAAGTCTCGCCGAAATGTCGTCAGCAGCAGTAGCTTCAACGAGTCGCAGTCCGAACAGCGAAGGTCTGAACATGTTCATGAGAATGGTCTACGACGAAAAACTCGCCCAGGCCGCGTACCTCATCGGATGCCAACGAACCGGCGAAGCGGTCGTGATCGACCCCGAACGCGACGTGGATAGATACATGGATCTCGCGAAGGCGAACGGTCTACGGCTCGTCGCAACCGCCGAAACGCACATTCACGCGGACTTTCTATCGGGCTCCCGTGAGCTCGGGGAGCAAGGCGCAAAGGTGTACGTGTCCGATGAAGGCGACGCGGACTGGAAGTACGAGTGGCTGGAGCAAAAATCGGGCGGTGGCGCCTACGACTACGCTCTGCTTCACGACGGCGACACCTTCTCGATCGGCAACATCGATTTCCTAGCCATGCACACGCCAGGACACACGCCCGAGCACCTCTCCTTTCTCATCACTGACCGTGGCTCGGGAGCAACGGCCCCTATCGCAATGGCGACCGGAGACTTTGTGTTTGTTGGCGACCTCGGACGCCCCGATCTCCTCGAGACAGCCGCCGGACTTAGCGGTGCGATGGAGCCGGCCGCACGCCAACTCTTCGATACCGTCGGAAAACTCCGTGACATTCCCGACTTCGTCCAAGTTTGGCCAGCCCACGGCGCGGGCAGTGCCTGTGGAAAGTCCCTCGGTGCTGTCCCGTCCAGCACCATCGGATACGAGAAGCGTTTCAATCCGGCGATTCTAGCCAGCGAGACGGAACAGGGTTTCGTCGACTACATCCTGGCCGGGCAACCGGAGCCTCCGCTGTACTTCGCGAACATGAAACGCGACAACAAACGCGGCCCAAAGATCCTTGGCTGCCTACCAACGCCACCGCAAATCACTGTAGAACAGCTTCGCAATCTCGACGCAAACTCCGTGGCGATCGTCGACACCCGACCGTGGGCGGCATTTAGGTCGGGACACATCAACCATTCCCTTTCGATTCCTCTTCGCCAATCGTTCAACACAGACGCCGGATCGTTCTTGTCCGACGAACAAGAAATCTACCTGATAGTCGAACCGACGAGGGTAGACGAGGCGGTGCGTGACCTGGTGCGTGTCGGATTGGACCGGATGAGTGGTTGGTTCGACGCGAACGAACTCGAACAGTATCGAAGCAACGATACGCCGCTAACGACGCTGGCCGAAGTCACTCCGGTCGAGGCGCTAGCGATGCTCGAAAGTCCTCGTGTGCAGGTGCTCGATGTGCGGCGAGCGACCGAATTCTCCGACGGCCACCTTCCGAATGCCATCAACGTCGCGCACACCCGACTCGCGGCCCATCTCGACGAAGTCCCGAGAGACAAACAGCTGCTGGTTCAATGCCGAACCGGAGTCCGCTCCGCGAGCAGCGCGTCCTTCCTAAAGCGGATGGGGTATGAGGTCGTGAATCTGAAAGGCGGAATCCTCGCCTGGGAACAAATGCGTGATCTTGCAGCGGGCTAACCCGAGCGACTCCCGACGTGAAACCGGGCTCGCATGGCGCTCGTCCGCGCGTCTAACCACGACTCACATCCATGGATTTGTCATCGGAACGCACCCAGGACTCGAGGTAGAAACGTGATCTTTGTTCTTCTCGGGGCCCTGGTGATAGGGCTGTCTCTCGGCGTGTTCGGGTCGGGGGGGTCGGTCTTGACCGTGCCAGTACTGCTCTACCTTCTCCATCACGAAGACAAGGTTGCGATCGCGGAATCCCTCGGGATCGTCGGAGCAATCGCGCTGGTGAGCGCGATTCCGTACGCCCGAGCGCGGCTCGTCCATTGGCCAACCGCATTCCTCTTCGGCGTCCCAGGGATGCTGGGTACCTACGTCGGAGCGTGGATCGCCAGCTACGTCACCGGACAATTACAGATCATGGTGTTCGCCGGAACCATGTTCTTGGCCGCGTTCCTGATGTGGCGTAACAGTCATCCCTCGCCATCGGAGTGGACTCCGAGCGAGAAACTACCGGTGCCGAAGATCGCCGCCGAAGGCTTCGCCGTCGGTGCGCTGACTGGATTCGTCGGAGTGGGCGGAGGTTTCATGATCGTTCCCGCGCTGGTGCTGCTCGGCGGTCTACCGGTAAAACGCGCGGTCGCAACGAGCTTGATCATCATCGCGATGAAATCGACCACCGGGTTCTGGAAATACCTGCGGACGCTCGACGAAATGAACCTTTCCATCGACTGGACCGTATTCGTCACCTTCGTCGTCATCGGTGCGCTCGGCAGCCTCGTCGGCAAACAGCTCAACGCCAGAATCGCTCCGAACATTCTTCAACGCGCATTCGCCATCTTCTTGGTCGCTATGTCTCTCCTCGTCCTAGCGAGAGAGAGCTGGTCGATCATCGCAATCACGTCGACAGTCCCGGCCGAGGTCCCCATCCGAATCGCACACCAAGACCACTGTCACACTGAGCAGGAATTCCGATGACTAGACTCTCTCGACGAAACCGCCGCGCGGGCGCCATCGTGTCCGCTGCCGCGCTGGCTCTGACAAGTCTTCTCCTCCCTGCGCGATCCAACGACGTCCCGGTGCAATCCGCTGACGTCCCGGTGCTCGGTCCCGTGACCGCACTCATCGACGGCTGCTTTGCCACTTCGCCGACGTGCGCTATGTGCCACTCGTCGTCGGAGAATGCGACCGCGATGCGCGACGCGAAGGGTCGGTCTGTTGCTCCCTTCGATTTGTGGCGTTCCTCGATGATGGCCAACTCCGCTCGCGACCCACTGTGGCGGGCCGTGGTCTCGGCGGAAGTTGCCGAGAATCCGAAAGCGAAGGCCGCGATCGAAGCGAAGTGTCTCCGCTGCCACTCGCCCATGGCGTCCACCGAGAAGAAGCATGCGGGCACGAGCATCGCTCTCAGCGAGATCTACGACCGAAAAGCGCGGCACAACGAACTCGCCCTCGACGGCGTCTCCTGCACAATGTGCCACCAGATCGAGCCCGATAACCTTGGCAAACCGGAGAGCTTCAGCGGCGGCTACGACATCGCTTCGGAGTCACGCATCTACGGTCCGCACAAGTCGCCGTTCTCGATGCCGATGCAACGATTCAGTGAGTTCGTTCCGACCTACGGTGAGCACATCAACGCGTCGGCACTCTGCGCCACGTGTCATACGCTGACCACCCACGCCCTCGACGATGACGGGAAGGCGACCGCACACAACTACCTAGAGCAGTCCCCCTACCTAGAGTGGCAGAATTCGGCGTTCAATGACGAAGGAGACTCCCCCGGAAGCGAAGCGGCCAGCTGCCAAAACTGTCACGTCCCTCGGTACGACGTCGACGGGAACGTGATCCGAACCCGCATCGCTCGAAACCCGGGTGGGTTCGACTTTCCTCCCGTGCAGGAACGCGAACCGTTCGGCCGGCACATCTTCGTCGGCGCAAACACACTCGTGCCCGCGATCCTCCGCGACTACGCTGACGAGTTGGGTTCGATTGCCCCCAAGGAAGCGTTCGACGCCACCATTGCAGCGGCGCGAAATCAACTACGAACCCGAACCGCTCGCCTCGAGGTCGACGCGGTCGGAGTCAGAGACGGCCGGCTCGACGTGAACGTCACGGTACTCAATCTCGCCGGCCACAAGTTCCCCAGCGGCCACCCCACGAGACGGGCCTGGTTGCGCGTCGTCGTACGGGATAAAAACGACACGTTGGTCTTCGCTTCGGGGGACTACGATGAGAACGGACGGTTGCGCGCATCCAACAGCGCGGTGCTCGGCTCAGAAGTCCGGGGAGGTCCGGTTCAGCCTCACGCCCAAATCATCCGCAACTCTGATCAGGTCCAGATCTACGAAGCGGTCATGGAAGACCAGGCCGGCCAAGTCACCTTCGGTCTCATGCGAGCGGTATCCAATCGCAAAGACAACCGACTGCTACCAAAAGGGTGGGTCGCCGAGCACGCCAACGGCCCCGCCACCGCTCCGGTTGGGCTCGGAGGAGATACCGACTTCGCGGGAGGACGCGATACCGTGTTGTATTCGATTCCGATACCGGACGCGACAGTGGGCCCGTGGTCGACCGAGGTAACCCTGCTGTACCAGACCCTGGGCTCTCGTTATGCCGACGAGCTACGCAAGTGGGACACCCCAGAGATGCGTACGTTCTTCCGGTACTACGACTCTACGGCTAGACCTCCGGAAGTTGTCGCGCAACTGTCCAAGTCCATCGGCCTCGGCAAGTGACGAATCTCTCATGAAGCGCAACCGGCGCAGGCTGCGCTTCATGAACGAAACGCTACGGGCAGTTGTAGGCGTCGCAGCCGAGCAACGACTCCTGCGGGGCCGGTCCACAACTTGGAAACGGTGCCCCCGGTGTGTCTCCGGCGAGGAACAGATAGGTCAACAGGAAAATGATGTCGGCGATATCGACTTGGTTGTCAGAGTTCGAATCCAGCGCTGCCAAACAGTCGGGCGTATCGCCACCGAGGAAGATGTAGTCTTCCGCCGCGAACACGTCCGCGATGTTGAGCCCGCCATCCGTATTCATGTCGCCGCGGACGAACGGCGCGGGTGAGAACGTGATGGTTCCGTCGATCGCAGTTGGAGGAATGCTCGCCCCGCCGACCACTAGATTGTTCTGCACTGGGGGCGTTCCCAAGGTATTGGTCCAAACCAAATCGACCGAGTCGCCGACGGTGACACCGTTGGCGGTGTACGAGATATCGATGACCGGCTGCGGCGTCTCGAACGCGAGGGTCCAGGTCCCAAGAAACGAGAAGACGACTCCGGCCGTCCAACCGTTGGCGTATTCTTGAGTACTGAAGAAGGTGGGCGTCCCCCAGCTGTCGTCGAGTAGCGGAGCTCCGTACTCGATGTCGGTGACAGTGAGGACCGAGGGGTCATGCATGACGCCCATTCCGAATCCCTGGCCCTCGCCGATTGGCCCGTCAGTCTGATGAACCATGAAGCTCACGAGGAAGGTGGTTTGAGTTTCCCCCGGGGCCAGGGGCACGGTCGTGGTCGGCGCGATGAAATCGAACTGCATCTGGGCGTCGGCCGCGGCGGGAGCGAATAGAAGTGGTAGAACGAGAGCCAGTAACAATCGAGACATCGGATTCTCTTCCAGGTAGAGGGAGTAGACGACCGCCGATGAGGCCAGGCGCGGTCCCTCCTTACACCGGATTTTCGAAATCTATCGCCAGGCCCGCGGGCGCGTAATAGCGACCCCGATCCGCGCGGACTCGGAACGGACGAGCTCTGCCGCGCTCACAAGCGTGTTGAATCCACCGTCACATGCGAGACGAAAGAACAGTGGGAGCTTATGCAAGTGACGACCGCGGCCACCAACTCTAGTCCGAGCCGACGACTCAAGATCGGAGACTATCTCGCGCGATATCCCTGGGATGTCGGCGGTAAGTCCTTGGACTACCTCTGGCAGTTCGACTTGGACGCGTCGGTTCAACGTCTCTGGCCTCATCTCTCCGATACCTCCTCCGTCAATCGCGCCATCGGCCTTCCCCCCATGTCCCTCGAAGAAGAAGCGGGCGAGGTCCGGGGCCGGATCAACCACCTAGGGGTGCTGCAGGAGTGGCATGAGCTTCCTTGGGAGTGGGAGGAGGGTTCCGAGTTATCGAGCACCCGCGTGTATTCGGTAGGCTTCGCTCGCCAAGTCAGAGCGCGCTACCTCCTGGAGCCTCTGGGTGTCGACCGAGCACGATTGACCGTGTACTTCGGCTGGATTCCTCGCGGACTCCGTGGGCGCGTGCTCATCCCCTTGGCCATGCAGTGGCTGCGCCGTCGATACAAGACCGTGATGACGCAACTGGAGACCGCCCTCGCGGAGAAGCGTGAACCGTTCACGTCGACGCCTCCCAACCTTCACCCCGAGACGGTGCAGCGGTTGAACGCGATCGAGAACACGCTCATCGCGGAAGATCTGCCGCCGAAACTGACCAGACGCGTTCGCAAGTTCATCGAAGAAGGAAGCGACGAGGGGCTGCATCGCATCCGCCCTCGCCGCCTGTCTCGCGACTGGAACGTCAAACTCGAAGATCTCCTCAACGTCCTACTGGGCGGAACGCGTCACGGGCTGTTCCTGCTCAGGTGGGACGTCGTCTGCCCACACTGCCGGGGTCCTCGCGCCGACGCGGGGAGTCTCGGCGAACTACCCAAGGAAAGTCGCTGCGACCCATGCCATCTCGATTTCCAGATCACCGGGGTCGAGGGAGTCGAAGTCAGCTTTCGCCTCCACCCGGGCATTCGCGAGACTCAGCCGCAGATACACTGCAGTGCGGAACCCGCGCGCAAGCCCCACATCGTCATTCAGAAGCAACTCGCCGGAGGCGCCCGATGTGAAGGTTCCACAAAGTTATCGCCGGGCCGCTACCGACTGCGAGTCAACGGAGTTCAACGCTCCGGTTTCGTCGATGTGGTCGACCACGACAACGAAGCCGCCCCAGCCATTCTCTGTTCGTTCGACAACATCGCCCCGCGCCAAACGGTCCAAGTGGAGCCGGCGTTCTCCTTGGACAACCAGGGATCAATAGATCGGACGGTCGTTCTCGAGCGGCACGATGCCGACCGCGACGCCCTGCGTCCCGCGGACCTTTTCTCTCACCAGATGTTTCGGGACGTCTGCCCGCACGAGGCGCTCCCGCCCGACCTTCAGCTGGATGTCGGTCGACAGTGCATCCTGTTCACAGACATGGTTGGATCGAGTCGCTTCTACGTTCGCGCCGGAGACGCGCTCGCATTCGCTCAGGTGCGAGCGCACTTCGTCCGGGTCCACAAGGTCGTTCGCGACCACCGCGGAGCCTTGGTCAAGACCATTGGCGACGCGTCGATGGTCGTCTTCGCCGACCCGATGGACGCTCTAGCCGCCGCCATCGAACTGCAGCGCCAATTCGACGGCAGTGCGCCTTCCGGAGAAGAAGAGCGCAAGCACCGCTTACGCATCTCGATCCACGCCGGACCGTGTGTCGCAGTGAACCTCAACACCGGCATCGATTACTTTGGAAACACTGTGAACACCGCCGCCAAACTGCAGGCGATTACCGACGGTGGTGAGATTACGTTTACAGGGCAAGTCGTTTCCGACCCGCGAGGCCGGGCGTTTCTCGAGGCGCACAACGAGTGTTTGGACATGGTCTTGGAAGCTCCCCTGCAACACGATGACTCCCCCACCTATCGACTGCGGGCCGCGCATCGCGAAGGTGACGCCACGCGATCCACGTCGGAATAAGCCCGCGGGGCCGCGTCCCGAAGGGTTGGACCGAGGTCGGTGCGTCACGCATGCGCGGACACGGTCACTCGCGGGCGTAGCTTCGCAACGGAGCTACCTCGTTTTCGTGTCCCCCACCGGATCTCCCTCGTCAGGCGGCGGCGACGCCGACCGAAGTGCCGAGCTCACGATCGGATCGATCGAGCGCAAGTGGAGATCACGCTGCGGGAATGAGATTTCGATGCCGTGGGCATTCAGGTTAGTTTCGATCGCCCCGACGAGTTCGTGCCGGACTTCGGGAATGGCGTCGGGGCTCGGCAAATAGACGCGAACATCGAAATTCACAGAGTCGTTACCGAACCCGGTCAGGAGCGCTTGCGGCGCTGGTTCGCGCAGCACGCGTGCATTCGCCAGCGCGGTGTCCATGAGAACCTTCTGGGCGAGCTGTTTGTCAGAGCCGTAGTTGATCCCGACCGGAATGACCATACGCAGAATGGAGTCGGTCAACGTCCAATTGATCAGTCGGCCGGTGATGAACTCCTTGTTGGGTACGAGCAGTTCCTTGCGGTCGAAGTTGGTCACCGTGGTGGCGCGGATGCGTAACTGGGTCACCTTTCCGTTCACATCTCCGATGGTGACGATGTCGCCAACTCGGACGGGTCGCTCAAACAGAATAATGATACCCGATACGAAGTTGGCGAAGATCTCCTGAAGGCCGAACCCGAGTCCGACAGTCATGGCCGCGATCAACCACTGAATCTTCGACCAGCTCATACCCAACCAACCGAACGCCATCACGAATCCGACAACCGTGATCGCGTATCGCGACAGCGTGATGATGGCGTACCGACTGCCGGGTTGCAGAGGCAGCCGTTGCAGAATAGCGATCTCGAACAACCCGGGCACATCTCGCGCTGCCAAGAGCGAGATCACCACGACGACCAGCGCCAACAAGAGATTCGCGAGCGTGATGTCCTCGTTGGCAAGTGTTCCGTCGGCGAGCGCCACTTGACTGGTCCACAAGGTGAAGCTGTCGAAGACCCGGAGAGCAGGCAGAACGTCTTCCCAGATGAACCAGAAGCCGAGCAGCAACGCGAATCCGACGGTGCTCTTCAGGAGCTTGCGCGTCTGCTGGTCCATCGCGGCGAGATCCACGATCGGCTCTTTGATCTCGAGGAGGTCTAAACTGGAATCGGCGTCGGCATCAGCCTCCCGCGCGCTCTGTCGCAGCGTCTTCGCCTGTTCAATGGCAATTCGGCGACGGGTCACGAAGAGCCACCGCAACGTCAAAGTGTGAAGGAGAAGCAACCCCACCACGAGATAGAGCGTGCCGAAGAATCCGTCTTCGAGCTGTCCGCTGGTATACGTGTAGCCAAGCACCACAAGAAGCGCCAACGCTAGCGGTAGCGCGACCACGACTCCGTACAACACATAACGCAACCGAGGAAACCAACGGTTCTGGATCCCACGTTCCAAAGCGGCCAGAGCAGGCCCTCGGGGTCGCAGCAAGATGCCGAGGAACAAGCCGATCTCGACCAGGAAGAGGATACGAAGACAACGTTCGACCAAAACGTCAGATGCCTCGGTCGAGCGCCCGTACGAGCCGAGCAAAAACACGGTCGGAACCAGCGCCCAGCGGAGCCACTGCGTGTGACGCCTCAGGGAGAGTCGTGCCGCCTTGTTCCAACGGAAGTGCACGGCCGCGAGACCTTTGTTGCGGGTGAGCCATACGACAGCCGATGTGACCATAAGTGGCATCGACGCCATGCGAAGGCCGCGGGCGACGGGAGTCGAGAGGTCGGTCGGCGACGAATCGATGACCCACGCGCCGATCCAAAACAAGATCGCTCCGAGGGCCGCGATCCCGAGCACATCGACGAGCGCGCGTACTGTGTGCGAATACGCATCTGTTTGCCAACTCGATGCAAGTTTGTTGAAGCGATCGAGGCGGCGCCGGAGCACTTGGCGAAAACCAATCGCGACGAGAATCGCCACCAAGAAAGTGACGAGTCGCATCAACGGGGCAAAACGACGGACGACCACCGAATTGGCGAGTTCCACCCAGTGGCTCGAGGCGTACGTCTTGCTCAACTGGGTAACAACCTTGACGGTATCGTCCGGGCGAAGAACCCGATCGTGTTGAACCCAAATGAGATGATCATTGATGAACACGGTGAACTTCTCGGCCCGGTCGATCATCTCCCGCTGGATGGCGCTGTTCTCGACGAGCAGGTCTAAATGACGACCGTAATCCTCGGCCAGTCGTCGAAAGAGCTCATCGCGGAGATCGATCATGTCCTGAGCGGTCGCCCGCATGGCTACGTTCGTCCCGGACGCGCCTCCCCCGTCCGAGCCGACCAGCGCCGCAACTCCTGAGTCGAGTTCGCTCGTCGACATGAGCAACTCCTCGATCTCGAGGTAGCGACTTTGCGTCGGGCGGATCTCTTGACCGATACGTTGAAGGCTGCGACGCAACTCCCCGAGGTCGGGAAGCGCCCGAAGCTCGCTGGCGAGCAGTTGCGCCCCGGCCTCGCCACCGAGCGTTTTGGTGCGATCGCGGGCGCGCCGCTCTCGCGCCCGACCGGCTTCGAATCGTGCTCGCAACGCGATCACTTCTTTCTCGAGCGTCACGATGCGTTCCACGAGAGACGGGCTGTCTTCTCGACGCCGCACTCGATCTTTCGCGTACTCGAGGTTGCGCTCGGCGACGGATCGAAGAGCGTCGGGTGCACTCTTGAGTTGAGCCTCTGCTCGGCGAACCATATCTCCCGCCTGCCGACGCCGCTCAGACGCGACCGCTGCTTGCCAAAGCTGTTCGATCCCGGTGAGTCGCGTGATCTCACGCCGGAGACGTTGGGTCTTGAGCGGCAAGACCTCTCGGCGTTGTTCGTAAAACTTGCTCTCGAGTTCTACGGAAGCAACCGTCGCTCGAGTGGCGGCGTGGCGGGCGTACAGTGATGCTTCGCGAGCCGACCGTACTTCTGGCGGCAGGTCGCCGACTTGTCTCAGTTGCTCGGCACCATCGGCGAGCCCGTCGAGGGTTGACCGGAGCTGAACAAGCTCGTCAGGGATCTGCTGTCGCCGCTCTTGTCGACGGGAGGGCTCCGTCTCGAGCTCCGCTAGTTGCTCCTTGACGCTGGCCAGTTCAGTCGAGCTGACTTGGAGACGAAGCTCGAGATCGGTCAGTGATAGCCCCCCCGCCTGAATCGCCGGTTCTTGAACCGGTCTCTCGAGAGACGCTCGGAGTTCCGCCTGCAGACTCGCGGTCGCCGTTGGATCTTCGCGGTACTGCTGCTCGGCCAGCCGTTGGGTCGCAGCAGCCGCGCGAATCGCGTCGATCGCTTCACGGTAAGCCGCGATCGCCGCGGTTCGGTCGGCATTCGAAAGCGTGGACGACCCCTCCACTTCCGACAAACGCTGCTCGATCAGTTCGACGCTCGGCGGACTCGGCAGGCTCTCGACCGGCCGAATCAGAGTCCATGCCGGTACCAGAGGTTGCGCAAGAACGGCGGTTAACGCGAGTACTGGACCGAACGTGAACATGTTGTGGTCGTCTTTCCTGGCCGCTCAGGGAAGGCGGCACGGAAGACTACCGCGGCCGAGACCGCGTGGACAGACGGCGGTCGAAACTGCCCCCAAATATTCGACGGGCAAGTCGGCGGGATGACGCAGATCTGGGCGTCACAGGTTCTTCTCCGAAGCCAAGGGCAAGTACGCTGGGCTGTTGAGCGAGCGCAAGGAGCTGGAGAGTCGCCGGCGTCCGGCGAGGAGTGGTGCGAACACCACGTGGCGACGATTGCGGGTGTCAAGTTCTACCAGCGAGTACAGGCGCGAACCTGGCCGGAAAAGATGGTCGATCTCACCTGGAAAGTGGTCAACACGAACAACCACCCCGTGTGGCACAGTCTGGAGGAATCCAAACCCAACTCTGAATTGAGAAGCTACCTCTGGGGCGGTAGCGATCTAAAGCCGGGCGCCTCTCATACGCACGTCTCTGTCAGCTACGAGCCAGGGCGCAGCGACTGGAGGTTCGAAGGATTCGTGCGTCGAGAAGACTGACGCCACTGACGCGACCTCACCCATTTCTAGATCATCCATGAAGCGGATCAATAACGAGCGGTAAGAGAACGGCTTACCAACGTCTCACACAACGTTTGAACCGGTCAAACGCTGTCCCTCGCCCGGCGCACAAGGCCCGTCGATGATACCTTAACAAGACACTTTCCCGCTTTCGATGATGCCTAAATGACGAGACCATTCTTGGTTCTCGGGAGCCGTTTCTATGGACGAAAACACTCCACGTATTCTGATCGTGGATGATGAACCTCTGAACGTCGAGGTACTCGAAGAGTTGCTCGAAGACTTCGTCGTCGACCACGCCTACTGCGGACCCGAAGCTCTCATCAAGATCGACGAGTTCGCACCAGATCTAGTCCTGCTCGATGTCATGATGCCGGGCATGGATGGCTACGAAGTGTGCCGGCAGATTCGCAATCACGATCAATTCAGTGGATCGATCGTCGTGTTCCTATCGGCGAAGGCTGGGCATGAAGACATCGAAACCGGTTACAACGTCGGCGCGAATGACTACCTGACGAAACCGTTCGATCATTGCACCTTGCTCGGCAAAATAGAGTCGTTTCTCGAATCGCGTCGATCCCAGGGACAAGCGCACTAGTCGAGTGGGTTCCCGTACCGGCACTTATGACTCAGGTATGGGGTAAACGCCCGACGTCGACAAGTCCATGATGGTACTCTTCGTGGTATTACGGTTCCCGGACTGACTCTAGGTAACACCATTCACTCAGCATATAGGGAGTGAGAGTTCATGACGGACACAGAGGAACGCGTCGCACGTATCCTCGTGGTCGATGACGAGCCGGCCAACGTGGAGATTCTCGAAGAGCTACTCGAGGACTTCAACGTGCAGTCGGCGGCCAACGGTCGCGAGGCGTTGCAGAAGATCGAAATCTTCGAACCCGATCTGATCCTGCTCGATGTCATGATGCCGTCGATGAACGGCTACGACGTGTGTCGCTACATTCGGTCACGAGCTCGCTCGGTTGGGTCAACCGTCATATTCCTGTCCGCCAAGGCCGACGCCGAAGACATCCAGGCCGGATACGACTCGGGTGGTGACGACTACATCACCAAGCCCTTCGACCCCATGCTCGTTCTCGGACGTGTCGAAGAACACTTGAAAACACGCCCGGGAATCGTCCTTCCTAGCACGGAGAACGACGCGACGCCCGAAACGGGCTAGCCCGAGGCGCTCCCCAATCCACCCCGCGTACCTCGCGACTCGGTCCAGGTTGATCTGCCCGCTCGGTAGCCCCGCACCGACATTCCGGCCCCGTCGCAAGATCTGCTCTCTGGTCGAGACACGCTTTGCAATGTTCCGGTAACTGACCGGGAAAGGCAGAGCTCGCTGGGTAATTCTCATTGTCGAAAATTTGTTCAGTTACTGTCACCCGGCAGCCGAAAACATCTCCGGGACGACACGTGTTCTCGAGCAAAGGTGATGAGACATCACGCCCCGCATCTGCTCGACCCACGCCAGATCAACTCGGTGACAAGTGGACCAGCCGCGCAAAGCCGACATTCGTCGAGGAACTCAGCCGCATCCCGAACGGGAAGTCGCGGTCGATTCCGTCGGAACCTCTTGGGAGATCGAATGACTCCGGAGCGGTGCACCTCGGCAGGTGGTGAGCGATCATGAAAGGAATCTCTCCGACCTTTCGTATCAGCTTCGGACTCGTCCTTCTGACCGTGAGCGCGTTCCTGTTCGCCGACATGCTCGGCCTCGTTCCCAACCGACGAGAAGTGCTGCTAGACGCGCGCAAGACACTGTGTGAATCCCTGGCCGTTCAGTACTCATCGGCCGTCGCGACCAACCAGTACGACGCTATCGGACGATCGATGGAGTCGGTGGTCGACAGAATCGGCGACGTTCTCTCCCTTCGCATGGTCACAGCTGACAACGCAACGATCGCCGAAGCCGGGGATCACTCGACCTGGGAAAACGTCTCGAAGGAAAAGTCTGTCGCCAACCAAGTGGTGGTTCCGATCTTTCGCGGCGATCGCCGTTGGGGCTCGGTACAGATTCGTTTTGACTCCATCTCTGGCAGTGGCCCCTTGGGTCTCCCGTGGGGTGGCATCGTCGAGACGATCTTGTTCGTAGGAATCTCGGGCTTCTTCCTATACTGGATGTTCATTCGCAAGACGCTGCAGCACCTCGACCCGTCGAACGTCATTCCCAGCCGCGTCAAGACAACGCTCGATGCGTTGGCCGAAGGCGTCGTCCTGATGGATGTGCACGAGCGTATCGTTCTCGCCAACGCCACGTTCTCCCGGATATCTGGAGAGGACACTGACACCCTCCTGGGTCAGCGAACCTCTGAGATCGCCTGCCTCAAACAGGAATCCGAATCCCGGCTGCCCTGGCACCACGCGCTCGAAGCGGGAAAAGAACAAAAGGCGACCGTGGTACCGCTGTCAGCCAAGAACGGATCGATTCGCAAGTACTCCGTCAATGGCGCTCCGGTGGTCGACGTGAATGGGAAAGTCCGCGGCGCCATGGCCACGTTCGACGACGTGACCGAGGTTGAAGAGAAGAACGATCAGTTGGAAGAGATGGTCTCTCTCCTGAGGCGAGCTCGCGATGAAGTAGACCAAAAGAATAAAGAACTGCTCGCTACGAATCAGATCATCGAAGCGAAGGTCGAAGAGCGAACCGTCGAGCTTCGCAAGAGCATGGAAGCAGCCAAGGCAGCGAATCGTGCAAAGTCCGCCTTCATAGCGAACATCTCGCACGAGCTTCGGACTCCCATGCATGCAGTTCTGAGCTTTGCACAGTTCGGCGTCAAGAAGATAGACAAAGCCGACAAGGCGAAGCTTCTTGGATACTTCGAGCGCATCCACAAGAGCGGGAGCAGCCTGCTCGGATTGCTGAACAACCTGTTGGATCTTTCCAAATTCCAAGCCAACAAGATGACCATCGCTTGGAAGCTCGCGAATCTGGACGACTTGGTCGAGGGAGTCGTGTCGGAGTTCGCGGTCCTCGCGGAAGGTGCCGGCACCACGCTGCAATTCGTCGCTTCGAACTGCGACACAAACGGCCAACTCGACGCCGATCGAATCACTCAGGTGATTCGCAATCTCGTCTCCAACGCGATCAAGTTCTCGCAACCGGACACCAAGATCCAGCTGGGCCTTTGCGAGTCCACGATCAAGATTTCGAAGCGGCAGATTCCTGCTCTGCTGTTCTGGGTCGAAGACGAGGGAGTGGGCATCCCACCTGATCAACTCGAGGCCATCTTCGATCCGTTCACTCAAAGCCGGCTGACCGATTCGGGCTCCGGCGGGACCGGCCTCGGCTTGGCGATCTGTCGCGAGATCGTCGCCGCTCACGGAGGCCGTATCACCGCGACCAACCGCGATACGGGCGGAGCTCGCTTCTCGTTCCTCATTCCTCGAAGCCAAGTTCCGGAACTGCCGAAGACAGCAGCGAACGCCCCCACCGCGACCGCCTCGGGTGCCGACGACGCAATCCCGGGCTAGAGGTGTGGCTAGAGATAGTTCCTACGACAGTCCCGCCCGATATCGACCGATAGTTGGACAGAGCCGAATATCGGCACGTTCCGCCAACAATACGGACACAATGCTACGAGGAACGCCATGAGTCCATCTCCGCAAGCGTCGCGCGACGAGATCCAATCGATCGTGGACCAGCTCGCGACCGTCGTGCAGCAGCGCTACTCTTCGGCGACCCACGACTTGGTAACCCACCTCGCGGTTCGGTTTGGGTGTGAGCGCGTCAGCCTCGGATGGCTTCGAGGCACTCGGGTGTCGGTCCAGGCGATCTCTCATACCGACCGATTCGATCCGAAGAGCCGACTGGTTCGATCTATCGCTCATGCCATGGAGGAAGCGGTCGATCAGCAGACGACACTGATCTACCCGCAAGTTGATCGTTCTCATTAAAGTCAGACGCGTATCTTGAGAAAGCACGGCGCTCTGGCCGAGCTTCCCGGATCGGGTACGGTCTGTTCGATACCGATTCTCGACCGCGACGAGATACGTGGCGTTCTTACGCTAGAACAACATCCGGGTGGATCCTTCGACGCAACGCTGCGGCGAATCTGCGAAGCGACCATGCTCATGGTAGCGCCGGTTCTCTACCTGAAGTGGCGCGACCAACGCTGGGTCGGATCCAAGGTCTGGGAGTCGGTCGGCAACACGGCTCGTAGCTTGCGACAACCAGGAAACGACGGACGCAAGGTCGCGGCGGCCGCCGCCGCACTGCTCGCACTCTTTGTCTGTTTCGGTTCGGGACAGTATCGCGTGGCGGCGCGTGCACACCTGGAAGGCTCGGTCCAACGCGCGGCGGTCGCCCCATTCGACGGCTACGTCGGCGAAGCGACGATACGAGCCGGCGACATTGTCGATCAGGGCACGGTGCTCTGCGCCCTCGACACCCGAGAACTCGAGCTAGAACTCAATCGCTGGCAGACGGAGCGAGACAAGCTCTCCAAGCAGAAGCGCCAAGCGTTGGCGGAGACGGACGCGGTGCAGATTCGCGTCATCTCCGCCGAGATGGATCAAGTCGAAGCGCGACGCGCCATGATCGAATACAAGCTCGAACGTACGGAGTTGGTGTCGCCTCTTCACGGAGTCGTCGTCACCGGCGATCTCAGTCAGCGAATAGGCTCACCGGTCGAACGCGGAGAGATCCTGTTCGAGATCGCTCCTCTCGACAGCTACCGATTGATCCTAGAAGTCGACGAGAGTGACATCGACCAGATCGTTACCTCACAGTCCGGCACCGTCGTCCTGTCGGCGCTGCCCGGCGAATCGGTTCAGTTCACCGTGGTCAACATCACCCCCGTCTCGGTGCCGCGCGATGGACGCAACTACTTCAGGGTCGAAGCCCAGATTCCTCAGACCGCGGTCAACGGTCTACGGCCCGGCATGGAGGGTCTCGGAAAAATAGAAATCGGACGTCGAAAATTCGCTTGGCTGTGGACCCACGATCTTTTCGATTGGGCCCGCCTCGGATTGTGGAGTTGGTTGCCGTGAGCGACGCGCTTTACAGCGATGCATGGTACCGCGTTGCCGACAGTCGCCCGCAGATTCGGTCTCAACTCGCAATTCACCGCCACCACTATCGCGGTGAACTCTGGTACGTCCTCGAGAACGCTGCTCACCGTCGCGTCCATCGCTTCACTCCAGCCGCGTACCGACTCATCGACATGTTCGATGGCTCGAAGACGGTGAACGAACTCTGGGAACACGCCCGAGAACGATTAGGAGATGAGGCCCCGACTCAAGACGATCTGATTCAACTGCTCAGCCAACTGCACGAAGCCGACGCGCTCACCGCTGACCTGTCTCCGGATTCCAAAGCCGACGAGCAGTTTCGAGATCGACAGTCCCAGAACACGCGTCGCAACACATGGCGGTCGCCGTTGATGTGGCGCATCCCGCTGTTCGACCCCGATCCCATCCTTCATCGACTACGCCCGCTTGGGTACGCGCTGTTTACGACGCGAGGTCTTCTCGTATGGATTGCCCTGGTCGCCGCCGCCTGCGTCACGGGTGTCGCGCACTGGCAACAACTCACGGAGAATTTGTCAGACCGAGTCCTCGCTCCATCGAACCTCGTCGTTCTGCTTCTTGTGTTCCCGGTCTTGAAGTTGATTCACGAGTTTGGCCACGCGCTCGCCGTCAAGGCCTTTGGCGGCGAAGTGCACGAACTCGGCGTCATGCTCCTTGTGTTCAACCCCATTCCCTACGTCGATGCCTCGGCCGCCTCTACCTTCCCGCGAAAGCGGGAGCGATGCGTCGTCGGTGCCGCCGGCATGATGGCAGAGATCTTCGTCGCGGCGTTGGCCCTACTCGCCTGGACTCTGGTGGAACCGGGAGTTCTTCGTGCCCTTCTGTTCAACATCGTCTTCATCGCCAGCGTCTCGACGATCATGTTCAACGCCAACCCGTTCTTGAAGTTCGATGGCTACTCCATGCTGTCCGACGCAATCGAGATTCCAAACCTCTCGGCCCGCGGGACGTCGTATCTACGCTACTTGGCAGAACGCTACGTCCTCGGAAACCGGCGACTACCACGTCCGAAGTCTACGGCAGGCGCACGCCGCTGGCTGTTCACCCACGCCGTGGGATCTGTGGTCTGTCGAGTTCTCGTCATGGCCAGCATCTGTCTCTTCGTCGCCGGGAAGTTCTTTTCACTTGGGGTGCTTCTCGCCGTGTGGGCGTTCACAGCATGGTGCTTGCTGCCGGTGGGCCGTGGCGTGATCTACTTACTTCGCAGCCCAAGCCTCACCGAAGTTCGCGGCCGTGCCGTTCTGGTGTCAGTACTACTCGCCGTCATGGCAACTAGCTTGATGTGCATCGTCCCGGCTCCGCTGCGCACCCGAGCCGAGGGGGTCGTGTGGGTGCCGGACGAAGCCGTACTGCGTGCGGCAACCGACGGCTTCGTAATTCGCTTTCTGGTCGAGCCGGGGGCGACCGTACGACGCGGTGATCCAGTCATCGAGTGCGCCGACCCGTTGCTCAATACCGAAGTTCAAGCCCGTGAAGCGCAACTCAACGGACTTCGTGCCCGCCAAGACGGAGAGTGGATCGTCGACCGCGTGGCAGCCGCGGTAACCGCGGAGGAAATTTCGAGGGCCGAGAATGAGCTGGAGTCGGAGCGCTCCCGCGTGAGTTCGCTCATCCTCACTAGCCCGTGTGACGGCACGCTGATCGTCGATCAATTCGAGGACCTCGTCGGTCGCTACGTGCGAAAGGGTGATCCGATCGCGCACGTCCTGAATCCGGCCGACGTCGTCGCACGCGTGGTTGTCTTACAAGAGAACGTCGACTTGGTTCGCAATAGGTTGAACGGAACTCGCATCCGCTTGAGTGAATCGCCGGGGCAAGTCGTACCGGCGGTGATTCGTCGAGAGGTGCCGGAAGCGTCGTCTCGCCTACCGTCAGCGGCACTCGGCACGCGCGGTGGTGGATCGATTGCCGTGGATCCCACAGATCCGGACGGAGTCGCTTCCCTGCAGACGTTGTTTCAGTTCGACGTTCACTTCCCGTTGCGCAGCAACTTGCCGCACATCGGCGGGCGAGTTTTCGTTCGGTTCGATCACGGCTGGGAGCCCATCATTGCTCGGTGGTACCACCGAGCCAAGCAGGTCTGGGAGAAGAACCGTGGCTAGCCTTCGTCACGATCAACGTGCGACGAGCGGTGCGTATCTAGAACGCCCCGACCGATCGGCAACTCCGCTCGACCGATTCGGCACGATGTTCGGCCTGTCGTGCCGCAAAGCGCAATCACGACGAAGTCAGAAGCGCTTCCTCGCCCACGTCGGCACCGCCGGTAGCCGGTACCGCGAGCGCTCGACTGCGGCCATCACTGCCGACCTCGAGCAGCTGCGGCGCCGACTCGGCAGCCACGGCCTTCGGCCCGACCTGACGGCGGAGTCGTTCGCGATCGTCCGCGAGCTGGCTGACCGAACCATCGGTCAGCGGCCGTACGACGTTCAGGTCATCGGAGGGCGCGCACTCCTACAAGGATTCGCGTGTGAAATGCAGACCGGGGAAGGAAAGACACTGGCGGCGACCTTGCCAGCGTGTACCGCCGCGCTCGCCGGTCGGCGGGTGCACATCGTCACCGTCAATGACTACCTGGCAAGACGCGACGCCGAAACGATGGCACCCATCTACGAGGCCATGGGAATCGAAGTCGGCGTGGTGACTCACGGTCAATCGCCGTCAGAACGGCGCCACGCCTACTCCCGCTCGGTGACGTACTGCACCAACAAGGAGCTGGTCTTCGACTACCTTCGCGACCGGCTGACGCTCGGCGACCGAGACTCGCGGCTGCACCTGCTCTTGGAACAACTCGGTGCGGGGCCGCACCGAGTCGACGAACTTCTGCTGCGCGGACTCGACTACGCCATTGTCGACGAGCTCGACAGCGTCCTCGTCGACGAAGCACGGACCCCCCTAGTGCTGTCCAAGGTCGATGAACACGACGGAAACCCCTACGCGTTCCAGTGGGCTCGCTCTATGGCCGAAGCACTGCAACCACAAGAGCATTTCGTCGCCAACGCCGGTCGCGAGCGGATCGATCTCACGGAGTGCGGTCGCTCCGAACTCCGTCGACTGGCTCAGGAGGGTTCCGCAATCGACGAGACGTGGCGATTCGCCCGCGAGCGCGAAGAACGAATCGTGCAAGCACTCACCGCACGGTATCTCTTTCGCAAAGATCGCGACTACATCGTCCGCGACGGCAAGATCGAGATTGTCGATCGCAACACGGGGCGGGCCTGCCGGACCGTTCATGGGAACGCGGGCTGCACCAAGCGATCGAAGCGAAGGAAGAGTGCACCACCGCCCCCGGCCAAACTCCGGTCGCGCGCATGACGTATCAGAGATTCTTCCGTCGGTACCACCGATTGTCCGGCATGACGGGAACCGTGCGAGAGGTGGCCGGCGAACTGCGCTCGGTGTACGGACTGTCGACGATCTCCGTTGCGACTCATCGATACGTTCGCCGGGAGCAACTACCCACCCGCGCGTTTCGCACGGCGTCGGAAAAGTGGTCGGCACTTGCCGACCGTGTCGTGGCACTCCATGAAACTGGACGACCCATTCTGATCGGTACGCGATCCGTCCGCACTTCCGAACAAGTCGCTGAGATCTTAGAGTCGCGTGGTCTCCACGTTAGGCTACTCAATGCGCGCCACGACCGACAGGAGTCCGAGATCGTGGCACAAGCTGGCCAACGCTCCGCCGTGACCGTGGCGACCGACATGGCCGGTCGCGGAACCGACATCGCACTGGCAAGCGACATCCGAGAATTGGGCGGACTCCATGTGATCTCGGCCGAGCCGCATGAGAGTCGAAGAGTCGACCGACAGTTGTTCGGCCGCTGCGGCCGCCAGGGCGACCCTGGGAGCTACGAAAAGTTCATCTCGCTCGAAGACGATGTCCTCGTTCACTTCGCAGGTCAGCTCGCTGCTCGAGTCAGCGAACGGTGGTCGCGCAACCGCGGCCCGATTCCGGTGTGGATCGTCGAGAGAATCTGCCGGCACGCCCAGCGCCAGGCGGAACGGAGACGCCGCGAATCACGACGACAGCTTCTCGAAAGCGACAGCAGAACGTCGATCCGGCTCGCGTTTGCCGGCCACGAATCGGCGTCTCGTCCGCGACACAGCCACCCAACCATGAAAGCATCTACGACATGAAACTCACGCATAGAGTGTCCGCCTTGTTGGCCGCTATCATCATTGTCGGCTCGTTGGGAAACCAGTGGAGCGTAGACGCGCAATCGGGTCAGTCGGACAATGGAAGCACACCCGTGCCGGCCGAGTTCGACGGTCTGATCAAGGCGTCCCGCACCATCAATCTCAGCGCTCCGGTGGACGGGCTGCTCGAATCGGTCCGCATCGAACGTGGCGATACCGTCAGCAAGGGCCAGATCGTGGCCACGTTGGAGTCGACGGTCGAGACTGCGACGTGGGAACTTGCCGAAGCACGGGCCCGGATGGAAGCAGAACAGCGAAGCCGGCGCGCACAACTCGCCTTCCTTACCGGCAAGTTGGGCCGCGAGGAACGGCTTCATACCCGCGGCATAGTCTCCGACGATGAACTCGCTCTGAGCCGTACCGAACACGCGGTCGGCCAAGAAGCGGTGCTCGAGGCTGACGAGCGGAAACAGCTCGCTGTGCTCGAGCAGAAGCGTGCCGCCGCCGCGCTCGCCCTTCGCACGGTCTACAGCCCGATTGATGGTGTCGTGATCGAACGTGTCCTGTCCAAAGGAGAGCTCGTCACGCGACAGCACCAATCGAAGATCATGGTTCTCGCGCAGATCGATCCCCTGACGGTCGAGGTCATTGTCCCGGCTGACATCTTTGGAACGGTCTCGGTCGGTGAGCAGGCCGACGTCGTCCCGGTCGGGTTCGCTCAGTACCGATCGACCGCAACTGTGAAGACCGTCGACAAAGTCATCGACGCCGCTAGCCACAGCTTTCGAGTCAGCCTCGAACTGCCGAATCCAAACCACCGTCTCCCCGCCGGAGTAAAGTGCTCCGTGCGCTTCAACAAGTGAGCCCAGCCTCGAAGATGGCTACCGCGTCGGAAGGGCGGCTCGGGTCGCGGCCGCATTGGGCGTCGATTTGACCGGGTTGTTGTCCGCGTGTGCCAAAGTCGTGAGGACTTCACTGAACGCAAGCTCGAACTGGACGCCGATGACCCACCGCTCATAGTCAAAGATGTTGGCTCGGTAAGCCGAAACGTCGAACGCCCCGTCTCGTCGGGCGTGGACGTTGGACTCGTTGACGTTGTAGCCCACGCCGACGAGTGCGTTGAGCGGAAACATCTCGGTCGCGATCAACACTCCGGCGAAGTAGCTCTGTGAGAAGTCTCTTCTCTTCCCTCGGACATCGAACACACTCGTATTGCGATACTTCGACCACCGAACCTCAGCGTCGCCGATCAGATCGACAGTCCACGAGTCGACCTGGTAGCGGTGGCGAAGCACCGCGTTCAATGCGGCGCTGTCCACGTCGTACTCACTTCCTTCGGTCCGCTGGCTATCCAAGTCACCGCCGAGGTAGAGCTGATGGGTCTCGTTGAAGAGCTGAGCCTCGAAACCAACCGTGTGTTTCGTTCCGTCCAGATCCAGCGCCTCTTTAACACTCGGGCTTATCGTCTGAAGATCGGTCACCTGCTCGAGCCGGTAGTACCCGATTCCAGCCGCACTACCACCCCCTTCGAACACGTGGATCTCGGGGCTTCTAAATGCGAGTATCCCTGCATGACGGAGAGCCGAAGTGCTGTGATCGAGAACCTCTCGGCGAAACTCGTAACTTGCCGCGATCGTCCCGCCGAACAGGTCCGCATTCAAGAAGGCCCGCCCCACCTCCTCGTCGTAGGAGAGGTCCGAGTTGCGCTCCGGCACGTCGGCCCGAAACCTCGCGACGATCCCGATGCACACTTTGTCGTTCAGCTCGCGCAGCCCAGCGGCCTGCGCTCCAACACTCCAGTACGTTTCATCTCGGTAACCGAACGTCGGGATGCGTGCGTTGGCGTTGATACCGATGGTGTTCGAGTCGTATCTCCATCCGGCTCCGCCGCGAAAGTCCGAACCACTCATGCGATCGAAGAGGAACATAGGCAGCCGCGAGTGGTTTCCGAGACCCCACGTCAGCGTCTCTCGGACGTCGTCGTCGAACGGGTATTGGGGTGCCGCGACCAGCAGGGGTTCTGGGGTCGCGGTGAACAAGGATGTCCCGTATAGCGCCCAGCCGGGGGCGCCCGCCGGCTCGGTCGGCAGCTCGCTCGCCGCCGCGCGACTCATGACAAGTGTGACCGAGGTCACGACGAAAGCGATCACGACTCGACGGAGTTGAATACACATCGAATCCACCATCCGGAACTGGGGGGCGGGCGGGAACAGTGACTAACTTTGGATGGCGAAAGGATAGAAACGGATGATCCTCCGGTCAATGTCCGTCGACGCGATCGCCCTTCAATTGACGCTGTAACCAATCGCGTGCCAACTCGGAGCCTCTTCGTAGAACGGTCTTGGTACCTCGAGCCCGTGAATTGGCGAAGGTCATGTCGCTCTCTGCGTTCTCGAGAGTGTGTGCCGACAGAGCTGGGCGAGGCTAACTCGACCCCGGGGGGATGCCAGAACAGCCGCGCCGACCGAGTAGGAGCGGCTGTGGAGCGCGCAGCGACCCGTTTGACGTTCACGCTCGCCCCGCGGCGCCGCTGGTCACTGGTGGCCCAACACCCAACAAGACGAGACCTTACGCCATCGCGTCTTCGATCGTGGCCGGCCCACAACTTTCGCATGGTACGATGCTCGGGCGAGGCACTACCGCAGGGGAATCATGGGGAATCTTAGACAGTTCTTGTTTGCCGCGACCATCGCGTCGGTCTGCGCGTATCCAGGCTGGGCATCGGCGCAGATCGAGTTCCGGCGGGGTGACGTCAACGGTGACGGAACGTTCGACGCGATCGCCGAGGCGATCTTCCTGTCCGAGGCACTGTTCGGTGGCGGCACTGCTCCGGGCTGCCTCGATAGCGCAGACGTCAACGACGACGGAACGCTCGACGTCACCGACATCTTGCTCGTGCTCGCAGCCGGATTCGATCCGGCCCCCCCTGCCCTACCGGCACCGTTTCCCGCTTGCGGACTCGATCCCACGCCCGACGCACTGAGTTGCGACAGCTACTTTTCATGTGCGTTGCCATCAACCGCCCCCGAGAGCCCCGACTACATCATGACGATCGGTGATCTCTCCGGCTCGATCGGAGACGACGAAACGGTCAGTGTGCTGCTCGACAACGTCGGAATGCCACTGAGCGGTTGGTCCCTCGGCGTCTGCCACGACTCCAACCTTCTGGAAATCGAGAAGGTCGATCTAGGCGAGATCTTCGACACCGTCGTTCCGGACTTCGAGATTCGCAATGTCTATCCGGGTTCAGGCTGGACCGCCGGTGTCGTTCTCAGCTTGAGTACCGGTGTCACTCTCAGCTCCGGACTTGGCCACGAACTCTATCGCGCCGAGTACGAGCTGCTCGCCGTCGGGGCCACCGGGATCGAACTGTGTGGCACCCTCGGAGATCCACCGGTGCCGGTCGTCGTGCGACGCGCGTTCACCCCGGGCCCACTGAGTCCCATCTCGATCGACGGGCTCGCCCTCATCGAGGTGTCGGGGCCGAGCACGACCTTTCGCCGCGGAGACGGCAACGGCGACGGCACCGTCGACCTGGGTGACGTGATCTACACGATCAATTGGATCTTTCAAGGAGGCCCCAGCTTCGGCTGCCGCAGCGCCGCCGACGCCAACGACGACGGTGCGATCGATCTCGGCGACCCCATCTGGGTGATCAACTACATCTTCACGAGCGGCGCGTCGCCTCCGTCGCCGTTTCCGAATTGCGATGAAGATCCCACCGCGGACAGCCTGACCTGCAACTCCTACCCGAACTGCTGAACGCGACCGTGCGGACTCGCGACTTTTGTCGTCTCTCCGCGCCAGGTTCGTGTTTCCTCGCAAACTCCACTGTGTGAGACTGATCGCTCAACGTCTCTTACGGTGAAGGAGCACCCTGTGATTCGTCTCCGCGGATTACTGTTCGCCCTGGTAGGTTCAATCGCCACGATCGCTGCGGCATTCGCTTGCTGCATGGTCACGGTGGACTATCCGGGTGACGTCGACCAGTCGCGTCAAGATGCTGTCATCGTCCATCACGACGGCGTCGAAGATCTCCTGATCCGAGTCTTGCCCGAGTTTCCCGGCCAAGAGCGCGGCCCCGAGCGACTTCTTTGGGTCCTGACGCTCCCGAACGCGCCGACGCACTACGAGGAGGTCGACGAGCAAGTCTTCGCCGATGCGAAGGCTTTGGTAAAAAAGCTGGTTCAGCGGGTCATCGATGCGCGCCCGAAAGGCGACTGGAAGTCGGCTGACAAGCTCGACGCCGCCGCCCTGGTCATTGCCGATCCGGTGCGGGTCGGTCAGTTCGAAATCACCGAGGTCCGAGCCAAAGTCGGTCAAGGCGCGGCCGCCGCTGCGGAACTCAACACCTTCTTGACCAAGAGCGGTTACCCGGCTGAGCCCGAGGGCGAGCTACGCTGGTTCATGGAACGCAGCTTCTCGTTTCTTTGCATCCAAGTCTTCCCTCCCGATGGTCAGGATCACTTCGCGGCAAAGATCTCGACTCCTGCACTGCGCGTGACGTTTCCGACCGACGAACCGTACTACCCGGCGAAGTACAGTGCACGACAGGGGCAGTTTGCGCTAAACCTCACCGTGCTATCAAGCCGACCGTTGTCACCAAAAGATCTACGGCACGAACGCGACCGCCTCCACAGCTGGGTCTACTACACGAACCTTTGGACCGACAGTCGCCCCCCAGGCGCACTGGGAACCATGGTCTCGACCACGGCTCACTACGACGGCGTTTCACGTTGGTACGTCAACTCGGCGCCGTCTTTCGAGGGATTCAACACCCCGGTCGATGATGACCTCGGCGCCATCGCCACCTGGAACGACGACGTCTTCTTCGCGCTCGGCAGCGACGCCGACGCGTACGATATGCCGACGCCGACGTGGAACCGCATTGCCGCGCTTCTCATCCTCGGAAGCTTGCTCGGTGCTTTGGCCGGCGCCGTGATCGGCATGCGCAAACGTCGGCGAACGTCCTCGAGTCCGGGATAGCCCGGCCCCGCGAGGCAACGAGCCTCAACGCCACAAGTGGGTCGAGACCCAGTGTGCCGTTTGCGTCTTCTTGTGCTTCTTCAAGAAGGCGCGTTTCGCCTTGTCATCGGGAGGTGAAATGGGGTTGAGGAGTGGGCGAAGATCGGCTTGCGCCGCCGCTTCCTTCTTTGCGCGGGAGATCGATTTCTCGAGCTTCTTGGCCGGCTTCGACAGCCCGGCCGCCTTCGCCCGCGGCGCGAGCTTGGCAATGCGAACGGTAGCGCCCTGATAGTCCGGCAGTGCAGTCAGCTTCGGATCGAGCAGCCGCATTTCCTGTTCGAGATCCGCGACGATGTCGTCGACCACCCGCTTGGCGAGCGCCCCCGGGTCCAGGCTCTTCGCCTTCTTACGAATGGCCTTTGCCGCCTTCTCGAAGCGCGACCGCTGGCCATTCATGAGTTGACTCAGCGATGAACGAGTGTCGCCCGCCGACATGCCGGCGCGAAGCAGCTGCGCCGCCGCGAGCCCAAACTCCATGGTCGGGTCGCCGACCGAACAGATCACCGGGCCGTAGGGGATCTCAACATCGGCGGGCCACCCGACGCCTTCGGTGTGGATCCGGCGAATCGGTGTTGCGCGATTGTTCACACCGAGCCGAAAGTCGACCAATCCGGATGGACACTGGAACCCGTTGGGAATGATCCCCCACCCGCCGGTTCGACGCCCGACCGACACCACGCGCTCGGTTTCCGAAACCGCCCACGTGAACGTCTCGGCCGACGACACTTCGAGTTCGTCCTGCAACATGACGACAGGTCCGTCGAACTGCCATGAACCGCTCGGTTCAATGTTGCGCTGGTTGCCATTGGGCGTCGACTTCCTGAACAGGCGACCGGCCATCTCCCACGCCGACGAATCACTGCCGCCGCCCATGGCCCGACAATCGAGGATCAGGAGCTCCATTCCCCGCAGCGTGTCGAACGCTCGGTGAAACGCGGTAACCGTGGTCCCGTTCATCGATCCCGTGATACGAAGATAGCCGACCTTGGAAGACCACGGAAATGAGAGCAGTTTCGCAACCGCACCCGGCGCCGACTCCACCCCAGCCGGCATGGTCGCCGCGCGCATCGAGAACGCCTGCCCCCCTGGCCCCCAGCGCGGAACCTTCACCGTGACGCGATCGCCCTTAGGGGTTAGCAGCTCCACTGTGATTTGCTGCTTGTCACCAAACGGTAGTATTCGATTGCCGAGGCTGGCGAACGTCGAGTGACGGCTGGACTGGCCGCTGTACACAGCCATCCGATGCCACTCTTGCTCCATAGCAATCCAAGCCGGGACGCCATCGATCGAGATAATGTCGGAACCGAGCGGGATCTTCTCGGCCAACGCGTGGCGCGGCATGATTCCCTGTACGAGAAACCGACCTTCGTGCCACCCGATCCACAGGCCGCCCCCGAACAAGCCGTCGAACTTGGAGGGAAGACTCTTCTGATCGACCGAAGAGCGTGTGACTCCAGTATGGCTATCGCGCAACTCGGCCAAGAGTCTCATGACGTTCTTCACATGTTCGAAGTCACTCGTGCACGCCGCAAACTCAGGCCGATACCGCGAACACACCCGCGCCCAATCGATGTTCTTCGACGTGACGGACGCGCCTCGTGCCGCCACCGTGCGTTCTATGAACTCAAAGTCTCGTACATAGTCGGCTGCGCCCAAAGCCGTCACGCTGCTCATTGCCACGAACACCAACGCAAAGACCAACTGAACCATCGTCGCGCTGCACCGCGTCATCGATCCCTCCTCGCACTCTGCGGGCCGATACCGTGATCGCATGAAAGTCCGCCCCCATCAACTCCTGGCTCGTAGCCTCTGGTCAGATAACCAGCGGAACCGACGATCGATCGCTTCGAATCGCGGACGGGGACGCACCGCTCGCCTCCGCGGTCTGTCCGGTGCTCTTCCGGTCGGCGCCCCGTGCTACGGTTGTTCCTACCTTCAACATCTTCGCCACATCTCGAACTCACCACGTCTCGTAGCACCGACGGAGTCATCGCATGGAAACCGTGTTTCGCAAGGAGCATCTATGTCGTAAGCTGCCTGGGATCGAAGAGTATTCACGTAACGAAAGAGCAACATGACGGATGCCACGCTCCGCGCAATATTGGACGCGATGCCCGGCAAGTTCTTTCTCAAAGATGCGAAGAACAACATTATTCTTGCCAACCGACACGTAGCCGAGTCACTCGGCGTACACCCCGAAGAGTTGGACAACACGCCTACCGCACGGTGGTACCCGGACCACGCGGCTCGATACTACGAAGACGACAAGGTGGTTCTGCGCTCCGGCCAACCGCAGCTTGGTATCGTCGAGCCACTCCTGGTCGACGGTGTCGAGGAGCATTGGATCCGCACGGACAAGTTCCCGCATCGCAACGACCAGGGTGACATCGTCGGCGTCATTGTCTTCATTCGAGATACCACCGAGGAAGCGAAGGTCGAGTCAGCGCTCCGTGCCAGTGAACAGGCGCTGCGGCAATCCAACGAAGACCTGACACGAGTCCTGTCGTCGGTTTCCGATTACCTGTGGAGTGCGACATTCGGCCCCGACGGCACTGTCACGAGTCGGTACTACTCTCCGGTCGTCGAGTCGATCACCGGTCGCCCCCCCGAGTTCTTCGAAAAGAACCCGGATCGATGGCTCGAGACGATTCACCCCGAGGACCGTCCACGCATTGAAGAACTCGCCGGGCGCCTCATCGCCGGTGCAGAACCCGCCCTCACCGACGAATACAGAATAGTCTTGCCCACCGGCAAGACTCGCTGGGTTCGGGACAGGGTGACGGCCCGGCAGCTGGACGACGGCTCGCTTCGGCTGGATGGTGTGGTCACCGACATATCCGATCATAAGAAGGCGAAGGATGAAGAGGCTCGCCTCGACGAACGAATTCGACAGACCCAGAAGCTAGAGAGCTTAGGGGTGCTCGCGGGCGGAGTCGCGCACGACTTCAACAACATTCTCACCGCAATCATGGGAAACGCTGCTCTCGCCCGAGAAGACGTGTCGCCGGTGTCCCCAGTGGGCAAGCATCTCAGCGTCATTGAAAGTGCCTCTGAGCGAGCCGCGGAGCTCTGTCGGCAGATGCTTGCGTACGCTGGCAAGAGCGTACTCGCCAACACAGTGGTCGACCTTTCCCAAGTGGTTCGAGAAACCACGACGCTACTCGAGGTTTTTGTCCCGAAGAACGCAACGATCGAACTGAACTTCGCGGATTCCCCACTGCCGGTGATGGCCGATCCGGCTCAAGTACAACAAGTTGTGTTGAACCTGATCACCAACGCTTCTGAAGCAATCGACCACGACGGCGTCGTCTCGATCCGCACCGGTAAACGAACTTGTGACCCGTCGTACTGGGCAAGCACGTATCTTGGCGAGCCTTTACCTACCGGAGAGTACGCATTCGTCGAAGTCACGGATACCGGCTGCGGAATGGACGCGGCGACGAGAGCGAAAATCTTCGATCCGTTCTTCACGACCAAGTTCACGGGTCGCGGGCTCGGACTCGCAGCAGTGCTGGGGATTGTTCGCGGGCACCAAGGCGCAATCCAACTGCACTCGACTCCCGGCGAAGGTACTTCGTTCAAGATCCTGTTCCCGCTGTCGAGCCGACCCGCCAGCGCAGCCAAAGCGCGGACGACCAGTCCCGACGCTTGGCGGGGTGCCGGGACCATTCTCGTTGTGGACGATGAATCGACCATCCGCGCTCTGGCGAAAGTGTCTCTCGAAGCGGTCGGATTCGACGTAGTGACCGCAGTCGATGGTCGCGAAGCGCTCGACGCCTTTCGGCGACAGCCGCATGACTTCGCCCTCGTGGTGCTCGACCTGACGATGCCGGGCATCGGCGGTGAGGAAGTGCTCGTCGGGTTGCGTGAAACCCGCAAAGACGTGCGCGTGATCTTGTCGAGCGGTTACGACGAGCAAGATGCCGTCAGGCGATGCGCCGGCGACCGACCGGAGAGCTTCCTGAGAAAGCCGTATCGCCCGAGAGAACTCGTGGCCGCCGTCCGCCGCGTGATCTAGCTCTAGAGTCAGAGACACGGTGCAGGTCGGCCGGGACTATGCGACGGCCCCCGTCCAACCGGTTGGGACCTCTGACATGTTCCCGAACAACACGCTCGCAGTTTGATTGGAACAGCCGCCCGTCGGCGGCGACGTAGGAATACGTGACCTGCCTCGAGCGCTCGATCCGGACCCGACCCCTCCATTTGCCGATCTCGATCCCGCGGGAACCCAACGTTCGCTGGCTCGGTCGCACGGCGTCACTCAAAGTTTGACCTACCGGAAAGCAGACTTCTCATGACGTGGAGGATCCTTGCGGCGGCAGCCGTCGCGTTGACGACCGGCATGCTGTGTTGGAGCGGAATCGCTGATCAACGAGTTCCCGGCGCACCGTCGCCTACCCTACTCCCGGGCAACTCCGGGGCCTGCCACAGTTGTAGCTTGACACAACACGATCTGCCGACGATCTCCGACGCAACACTACTCGAACACCTCGACGAGTACGCAGGCCTTCCACTAGGCAGTGAAAGTAGTGCGATCGATCAACTCCTGTTTCATGGTGATCGAACGCGCACCCTGCTCAGATCGAACCCCGCTCGACTCCCTGCACGGCAACGCGCGTTTCTCGAACGAGAGCTGAACCGTACGCACGCACGGGTCTTCTTGCGGGTGGTCGACGCGGCCGGAAACGTCGTTACCCATGTCGACGGAGCACGCGTCCCCCTCGACGAGAAGCAGCACCTCATGGGATCGAACCTTGTCGCACTCAAGCCCCATGAGTTCAACGGCACAGTCAAGCGCGTCGGCCTGCATCACCTGTGGACTCGCATGTGAGTGGAAGGCGTTCACTTCGTGGCCGGACCGTGGTTCACGGTTCAACGCAGCGGTAGCGATTGGCAGCAAATCGGCACCCTCTCCCTCAGCGACGGCGGACACCGATCCCGCGCACGCGTCGAGTATCGAATCGAATTGGAGCAATCTTCATGACCCACAAGCAACGCCTCGCCTTCACCACGCTTTTTGTCTTCATGAGCGCCCAACTGTCGCCCCTCGTTTGGGCCGACCCGTGCGGCATGGTGCCACCGATGTGGCTCGGCGACGGGCCACCGATCACCCGTATCGGTGCGCAGCAGACGTATGTGTTTTACAAAGAAGGTATAGAAACGTTCGTCATCAAGCCCGGCTTCTCGGGCAAAGTCGACGAGTTCGGTATGTTGATCCCCTTCCCCACCCCGCCCGCCATCCGCAAGGTTCCGGATGACATCTTCGCGCACCTTGCGGCAGCGATTGATCCCCCGGAGGTGATCGTCGATTTACGGCCACGCCCTAAGTTCGAGTGCTTCTCCATGGAGAAGGATTCTCGAAGTGCTGCGCCGTTGATGGCCCAGCGGGATGGCGCCGTCACTGTCATTCGCGAAGAGGCGGTCGGCATGTACGAAGTGGCGGTGCTCGATGCAGGAAGCGCCGCAGCCCTGAAGTCGTGGATGGACGAGAATGGGTATCGCTACCCGTCCGGGATGGACGGCGTCTGCGAGGAGTACGTCGAACAAGGATGGTGCTTTGTTGCGGTCAAGACGAAGGTTGGACAGAAGAACGGAGTCGACCCGAGACCCGGTATGCGCTCCGCCGACAGTAAACTCGCCCCCGGATCGACGTTCGACGGCGCCGTGCAAGCGATGGGCTTTCGCTTCGAAACCGACGAGTTCGTTCTTCCCATGCGTCTCTCGACTTTCAACGAGGGCGACTTGAGCAACGTCGTCTATGTGCTCAGCGACCAACCGCAGCGCATCCGCGGAATCTCCGATGACCGCGTTCGCCGGCAAATTTCGGGCGACGAACTGTTCCGGAACGTGACTCGGTCGCTCCCGCTGCGCGTTATCGGCGGAACCCCGTCCGACATTCCCACGAGCCGACTTGCCACGTTGCCCGACGAACGCAATCCACAACCGCACAACGGCTACGCCAAGGATCTTTTCGCATCAGATCTAGCCGCGGTGCGCAACAAGCAACTCAGCAACGGTTTCGAAGAGACGGAAAAGGAGCTACTCCGGATCAGCGAACGGCTCGGGCTTCGCGGTGCAGACGTCGACGCCCTCCACCACGGCGCCTTGTCGACGTCGCGTGAAGAAGCGATCTCGGTTTCGCTGAACGATCTGCGGGACATGACGCTCACCGTGATCGACGGTGCGTTCCCGCGAGAGGTGCTGGCCAACGACAACCTTCACTTCGAGTCGTTCGCCATGCCGAGCGAGAACAACACGCCGGACACGTACGACGCCAAGATGCGCGGGCCCGCGTTCAAGCGTGGTGGCTTGGTGTTCTGGGGCGATGACGGAGTGGGTCCCCACTCGAACAACGCCTTGCTCACTCTCATTGCCGCCATCGCCGGTGCGGCGCTGGTTGTCTCCTTCCTACGCCGCCGACGCACGATTCGTCTCGGGTCTGCCGCGGGTCGCGGGGTTGGACTGGTCATCGTGATGGCTACGATCATCGTCGCGAGCCTCGCCACGACGGCGCAACCCGTCTCCGCCCGGGACGACGACGATCCCGTACTTCGAATGGAAGCCCGCTTCGTCGCCGCGCTCGTCGACAGCCTGGGAATCGCCGGGAGCGCGACAAACGCACTCGACCGCTTGAAGTCGCTCTCACCGGAAGTCACGGTTCCAGCGCTGCTGGGGGAAGCACTCTACGGCAAGCGGCTCGCGTCTCGCGGCTGGGCTATCGTTGGCCTCGCCGAGATCGGCGGAAGTGCCGCCAACGAGGGACTGACCGAGATTCTCATCGACAGCCAAGCATCGGCACTGTTGCGCACCTGGGCGGCGGCCGGGCGTGTGAGCACCGCCACCACCTTCGACGAACTCGGCGCCGTCTTCGGCCTCGCCCAGCAGTACCCTGCGATCCGCCGACCACTGAAGCTACAGCTCACGCGTATCGTCCCGACGACCCTCGACGGCGCCATCGAACTCATTCAACTCTGTCGAAGAGACCCGTCAGGACTTGGGGCCAGTGCCGACCTGATCCTCTCCTTGGGTTCTGCGACCTTGACCGACGTCATGCGAACGGCAGCCGACTCAGAAGTAAGGCGCATCGCCGCCGCGAGCTTGGCCAACATTGCGATGGCTGGTCGTACGGATGAGGTGGCCGAAGCTGCGCTGACTGCGTATCGATTCGACACGGAGTTGAAGATCGAACCGTGGACGGGAGGTGCGTTGTTCGTGCCCGGCATCCAGTGGAGCGGCGAATCGGCAAAATCGCTGGTCCGGAATCTCGTCGCATGGCACGTGTGGGCAGATCGCCACGACCGTGCCGATCTCAAGCAACAAGTTCACAACAACCTCAATAGCTTGCAACTCGGTCACGCGGCCGGCTACCGGATCCCCCGTCGGACGCTCGACACCGTCGGGTGGCTCGAGATCTTGGCTCAAGCGTGCGGACGTGAAACCGTGCGAGAAGTTCTGGCGGAACAAGGCGTCGACGGGTTACCGAAGTACGCGACCACTGTTGCCGCTTACAGGTAGTTCTTGAACAGCTGAGTAACAAGCGAGCCCGCGATTGACATTCGATCGCGGGCTCGTCTGTTTTGGTCAACCTATTGAGCGGATCTGTCGAGTCGACGAAAACTACCGGTCCAAGTGCCGCCCTGCGCGAACCCGCTGCGACAAGCCAACGAGTACAGCGAGATCGTCACCTCGTAGAACATCAGCATAGCCGCCAGGAACCGACAGCGACTCGCGCGATGCGTCCGGCCACGAGACGAGCGACCGAACTCGGTCCCTGCAAGTCGCCCACGCACACCCGGTTCAACTGACAGTAGGTCACAACCAACACGCGTCTTGGGACAACGCCCGCTCAACGGGTGGTCATTTGCATCCTGACTGCCAGAAGGAGCACACCATGATACAAGAAGCATTGGAACGACTGAGTCAGTACATGGGCCGACGTCGTTGGCAACCGATCGTACCCGACCTGCTCAGCCAAGATCCCGACACCGCGCGTCAAGACGCTCTCGCCCAGCTGAAGTCGACCGGGCTGCGACTTTCGTTCGAACGGCTCGAATCGGCCGTTCAAGCCACCGAAACCCCCATTCTCGCAGTGACGTCCCTCGTCGGACTTTCCGATCCGAAAACAATACTCATACAGTTCCAAGCCGCGGCCCTCTTCTGGAACCACACTTCCCGTCACGAACTCGGTGGAGCCTCACCGATCGACCACCTCAAGAATCGCATCAAACAACGCCCCGACGATGAACCCTGGAAGGTCGCCTCCGAAGAACGCGATCTAGTCGCGATCATCGAAAGCCCCGAACAATTCAAAGACCTTCCCGAACCCGCCGAGTTCGGTCTCCCCAACGACTTCTTCGATACGTCAGACCTAGCGCAACACGTTTCGGGCCCCGTAACGATCGAAGAACTCCCCAACGCGCGAAAGCGCAAAACAAGAAAGCTCCAACACACTCCCAAGCCGCGCATCTCCCGCAACCAAAAGTGCCCCTGCCGGAGCGGCAGCAAATACAAGAACTGCTGTGCAAGGAGTAACGGCTAGCCCGACCGAGAAATGAGAAGCGACGCGCCACGACGTATCCGCCATCTCATCATGAGCTTGGCGGCCCTGGCGGATCTCGGCGGCTTAGCGAGAGATAGGCCGCTCAGGTCTTGGGACCTGAATCACTGGAGCTGAATCGCAAGGCTATGCGTTGGTCATTTATTAACGCGGCTCGAAGGCCCTTTTGCCGGGCGCATCGTGCCGTGCCGAATGACGCGCCAGCATGACGTGTGGCTCAACCCTGGGGGTCACGGGGCAAGAACCTGAACGCCAGGCCTGGCTACGCCTAAACTCCAACCTATGAGCGAGAGATAGCGTGATAAACAGCTCGTCCTCAGCGGTGCGAAGCGGCATGGCAGTTGGATGCGCTGATCGTTTCGCTTTCGTCGCTTGGCCCATTCTCGCGAGGCGCCAAGAACCGCAAAGGCCGCAAAATAGGCTTTGCCCCACGGGGCATGGCTCTCCCACTCGACTCCCACGCAGTCATCCGCAATCAGTCGCGGAAGTCGAAACGGCCGTCTAGCTCATCGAGGCCGCCTTCTATTTCCCGTCGATACCGGTCGAGGACATAACTCCCGTAGAGATCCTCATAGCAGCTGCGGTCGAGCAACTTCTTCAGACCACTCAGTCGATCGAGCCAGAACTTTTGCTCTCGCGCATCGAGGCGCCGCCGAGCAAACGCGTAGAGATCGGCGTAGGCCATGAACGTGAGGCTAGGGTTGTTCATGAGGTGGACCCGCGAAACCAAGTCCTCGTACGCCTCCTTGAGATGCTCCGACGGCGCCCCGTCGTCCAACAACAGGCGCGCCTGAAATCCGAGAAGCCTGGTGCGCGCATCGATGCATCCACGCTCCTCTGCTTCCATGAGCAGCTCTGCAGTGCGCGCAAAAACGGTGTCGTAGTCCTGTTCGCGCAGCGCGAACTCGACGAGTCCGAGCTTTGCGTAAAGGATCCCTGTGTAAAACGGCGGTTCTAGCTGCTCGAACAACTCAATCGCGTAGCGGAATAGGTGCTTTCCTTCGTCTTTGTTCCCCCAAAGCGTGTCGAGCTTCGCAGACAGTAACACCAGATAAGCTCCGTACTGACGAAACACGTCTGGGTTGGTATCGATCAGGTCTTTCGCCTCGGCGAGTTCATAGTTAGCCTTGGCAAGAACCTGCAAATACAGCGCTGCTTCACTTGCCATCAGGTGGGAGTGAATCAGAGTCGCAACGTCCCCCTGTTTTGCCGCCGCGCGTCGAAATTCGCCATTGGAAAGCTCGCCCAAAGCCGCGCGAAACTGACCAGCACTCAAGAGTAGTCCACCGTAAACGAACCGATAGGAAGCTCCGAAGCAAAGCTCGTTCTGATCACAGGCTTCGATTGCGCCTAGGAGCTTCCTGGTCGCTCGTCGGAAGTCTCCGCATTGCTGATATGCAAAACCAAGCCAATGCTGAATCATCGCGTCGAGCACAAGCGCGAGTGGAGAGTTGCCTCCGCAATCGACTGCCTCAAGGGCCGTGATCGCTTCGTTGAACCGTTCTTCTCGAAGCCAGTCGATGCAGCCAACGAGGGTGGCGACGCTGACCAAGAATCGATCCTCCTTGAGCTCTGCCAAGGACCGTATGGTGGAAGATAGTCCAGGGGACGAATTGCGGCCAGAACTGCTGTTGACGACGTATCTCAGTGTCTGCAGTCGACGCATCTCGGCATCCACCGACAACAGCGACGGTAGTTCATCAGCACGCACAAGTTCTATAACTCTGAGATCGGCGATCGCAGCTTTGGCCTCGGACGTCCCAAGGCCTAATTCTTCAAGGTGCAATACGACGGCCTCAAGGCTCCGCCTCTGGAAAAAGGCCAGAGTCGTTCTTGAGTCGAGAGTCACCCTGCCTCCCCCCTAGTCAATAGACAGCGGACCAAAACCGGCAAGCCCCAAGTCAGTAGCGCTCACCCGAAGAAATATCTCGTCGGTCGCACCAACGTATCTGATCACGAGGATCTTACGGTTCGACGAAACGAGAGTTGGATCCGGAAGCGCAAAGATCGTGCGGACGGAGAGTCCACGGTCGATCGGTTCCAATAGACGTGCGGGACTCGATCCCAGCACATGGACCAAGAACGCGTAGCACGAGGCGTCCCATACGACGACGTTGTTGTCCGGCGGTCCGTTTCCGGCCGCGACAGGAAAGCGGAAGGAATCGGAAGCCGACAGCTGGCCAGTCGCACAGTGGTAGTGAGCGAACGCCGCGTCGGATCCCGAGCCCGGTGCTGGCGAACGGCGCGCCTGGTACAGCGTCCCGAACCCGAATGGAACACCGACGAAACTCAACGACACGGGTCCCACGGCGAGTTCGGACTCTACGTCGGAGCGAAATGCGACGTTCGTCGCGACGGAGTGTAGAATCGCCCAATCGGCAGCACTCGTTAGCGCGGGAGAGCCGGGTGGGAAGACAACGGTTTGGCCAACCAACAACAGCGGGAGCGAGCAGCTGGCAACCAAGATCCAAGCAGCGACGCTCGGTGATCTCTTCTTGCGATCAGACACGGTTCCGATCCCTTCGGGTGGATGCCCACGTAACGCCACCGGCACGTCTCCGCTGACGGCCGCCTCGCTTCTCCCCGTTATCCGCGTACTTCTTACCCCGCTCCCATAATAGGCGCGGCACCCGGAGGCATCCAGCGGTCCGCTGGACTCGGCGCCGCAGAGCGGCCGAAAAGTACGCTTACGCCTGTCAGAGACCAGCGTCACTCATTCGAGAACAAGCGGATTCGCACTGCTGGGTGGCCGGGAGCAACCCCGCACCGCTGAATCAGTCGTCGGTGTCCAAGCGCCACTGCGCGTCCGAAAGCCCGGCTTCGATCTCGATCCGGTAGCGCTCGAGAACGTAGTCGCGATAGAGATCCTCGTAGCAGCTACGCTCGAGAACCGACTGTAGACCATGGAGCCGCGCCAACCAGAACGACTGCTCTGGGCGATCGAGATGCTTCCGCGCGAATGCATACAGATGCGCGTACGCCATGAAGGTGAGCCGCGGATTGTTCATGAGGTGAACGCGCGACACCAGGTTGTCGTAGCCTTCTCGCAACCTGTCGGCTGGGACCGCCTCGTCCATGAACAGCTTCGCTTCGAACGCAAGAAGCCGAGTTCGCGCGTCCATACAACCACGCTGCTCGGCCTCGTCGAGCAACTCGCCCACGCGCTGAAAGACGATGGTGTACCGACCGTCGCGCGCAGCGAACTTCACGAGTTCCAACTTGGCATCGAGGACAGCACTGTAGAGCGGAGGATCCAACGCTTCGAACAACTCGATCGCGTGGTTGTACAGGTGGGCCGCCTCTGCGGTGTTTCCCCAAAGCGTGTCGAGTTTCGCCGAGAGTAGCACGAGATACCCTCGGTAATGTCCGAGCCGCTCCTGGTTCTCTTCGATGAGATTCTGGAGCTCACACAGCTCGTAGCTTGCCTTCGAAGTCGCGGTCAAACAGAGGGCGGCTTCGGTTGAGACGAGGTGTGAGTATGCCAAAGTATCGAGATCGTTCTGATTCCGCGTTTCTCGTCGAAGCTCTTCGTCGCCCAACAGCAGGACCGCACGGCGGAATTGACCGGACGCCACCAAGAGGGCCCCGCGGGCGGTGCGATAGGACCAGCGGACACAGAAGTCGGCAGCGTCGGCGACGCCGATCGACTCTTCAAGCTCTCGGTCCGCTCTCTGGAAATCACCACGGCGCTGATACGCCCACCCCAGCCAGTGCTTCTTTATGCAGTGAACGAAGCTCGCGAAGGAGCCCAGCGCGGCGTCTGGGACTGTGGCGATTCGCTCGAGACGCACGGTTGCCTCGACGAAGTTCAACTCACTCAGGAGATCTTTGGCACCAGCGACTTTCGCAAGGCTGAGGAGCTGTTCGTCACCAAACCGACGCGCAAACACGTGGATAACACGAGCGAGATCCAGTCCGAACCGCCGGGCTTCACGACCATTCAAGACGTAGCGAACGATCAGTAGCCGCGCAACCTCCGGGTTGTAGCAGTACTCGGAAAGCACAGCCTCGAGCTGTGCGATCGTCGCTCCTTCGACTCGTTCAGCTTGCTCGTATTGCCACTCGGGAACGGAGAGACCTTCTTCCCGCGCCAGTTGACGAACGGCGGATAGACTCCGACGGCGAAGGAAGGTGAGCAGAACATCGTTCGTTGTCATGTTCGCCCCTTCCTATTCGATCGTCAGAGGGCCGAAGCCGGTCGGAAAGGCTTCCGCTCGAACCGTCACGAGGAAACCGGTCGACGGCCCGACGTACTTGAGAACCAAGAGTTGCTGGCTCGCCTGAGCAGACGCACTCGTGTCCGGGAGGCAAACGATACGCTTGAGTTCAAACCCCGCACGCAGCGGATCGATCAGCCGCCCGGGACGGACGCCGAGTACGTGTCGCAGAAACTGATAACTTTCCAATCCCCAGATCACGACGTTCGAATCGGCAACGGTGTCGTTTCCAGACGTCATCCGGAACTTGAACTGATCGACCGAAGGATTGATCGGCAGCGACCTGTTCACGTAAGAAAACAGGAGCGTTGAAAGTTGCCCGAACGGCGATCTAAAGTTCCAACGACCCCCGCACCGTCTACTACTACCGTCGTCTTCACACGTCATACGCCCGAAGCAGGGTCCCACCGCGAAGCACGCTTCAGAAACGAGAGCGAACGCGGGGTCGGAAACCAGTTGATCGAAAATCAGCCAGTCGAGCTCTGAGCTAAGGACGGGTGAGCCCGGAGGATCGGGCACGACCTGCGCCACAACCCACAGGGGCAAGACAAGGATCAACGAAACGAAAGCAGCCCGCACATAGCGAGCAGGCTTGCTGCGTTTGGATTCAGCCACGGATGTCATCCATCCCCATTGGGAGACGTTTTTTTGGGTTCGCCAAAGCGTAGATGTCGCTGGCGAAGTCTCAGAGCCTTGGCCGGATAGTAGGAAGAGTGGAAAACCAGTTCCACAGGTTCACCGCAAACGCCCGATATTGATTAAACTCAATCGTGGGTGCGATGCGTCGATCGACGAACCTGTGGTTGATTTGGGCTCTGGTCGTTGAGGATGGCGAAGCGCGAACCTGCGCAGTCCGCGCTGAGCATCGGAGCTCGGCCGAAACGTCGGCGGCACGGTCGCGCGGTACATGGCAAATTGCGACCGGATCCTCACTCCGCGCTATCTCGCGAAGACGATCATCGGGTCGAGCATCCCTCGGTCTCGTCGCTTGGTGAGCGGCTCAATGCCGCGGAGCGACTACGCGACGCACACCTCCGAGACGACCTCGCCAACATGCGAACCGCCGTGAAACCAGAAGGTGGTTCCTTCACCGGGTTCCGATTCGACGGTGATGTCGCCACCGAGGCTTTCGACGAGCTTCGTGACGATAGCGAGCCCGGCCCCGGCCCCGCCTCCGTACTCGTTCCCAGAGTGAAGTCGGCGAAAGACGTCGAAGATCGCGGCTTGATTGGCCGAGTCGATGCCGATTCCGTTATCCCGAACGTAGAACCGTCCGTCGCCCGGTTCGCCGCTTTCGGTCCCCGTCTCGAACCCGATCTCTATCCAACGATTCGCCTTGTCGTTGTACTTCAGCGCATTCGTGACAAGGTTACGGAACACTTCGGCAATCGCGACTTCATAGCCGTGAACCACCGGCAGCGTGGCCGCAACGCGCACCTCGGTCTGAGTATCGTCGATCGAAAACTGCAGTGACTCCAATACGCGCTCGACCACCTGCTGCGTGTTGACGTCGGCCTTCGACTCTTGGCCCCGTCCCGCCTTGGAATACTCGAGCAGTGAGTCGACCATGTGCTCCATACGGTCTGTCAACTTGGCAAGTACCTCCAGCTGCCCGACTCCCGCTTGACCCAATTCCGCGCCGTAGTCTTCGATGAGAAACTGAGAGTAGTGTCGCAAGCCCCGCAGCGGCTCTTTGAGATCGTGCGAGGCGATGTGGCAGAAGTCGTCGAGCTGCCGATTCGCAGCCTCGAGACGTAGAGTGGCTTCCTGCATACGTCTCTGGTGCTCGCGAGACTCCAACAAGCTGAGCCGCAGCCCTAGAACCGTGGACACTTGCCGAGACAACGCCTCGAGGATTTCTCGTTGCTCCTCATTCAAGACTCGTGGCTTGGAGTCGATGACGCACAGGGTTCCGAGGGCCGCTCCGTCGGGAGTGACGAGGGGTGCGCCGGCGTAGAAGCGAATGCTCGGATCTTCGAGAACCAAAGGGTTGTCCGAGAAGCGCTCGTCGCAAGTCGCGTCTGAAACCACCAATGTTTCGTCGGGCGTCAGGATAGCGTGCGCACAAAACGCTAGGTCCCGGCTAGTCTCGGTGGCATCGATCCCCACCTTGGACTTGAACCATTGACGCTCGCCGTCCACCAGACTTACCAGCGCGATGGGAGTCCCGCAAATGCTCGCAGCAATCTTGACGATGTCGTCGTATTCCCGTTCCGGCAACGTGTCGAGGATCTCGTACCGCTTTAGCGATCGAACTCGCGCGTCTTCGTTGGCCGGATGAGGTGCCTTGGGCATAGATGGAGTCCTACTACCGATTCACGGGCTGAAAGATAGACAATAGAAGTTAGCCTTTGAGCGGGTCGCTTCATAAAGAGCGCTGCGCGAATTGTCGTGAGCGAGCGTCTCAATATGGCCCCTCGGCCGACGTCACACGCAACGGTAGCCGAACGATGATCTCCGACTGTCCCTCGACGAAGTCCAGGAACGATACGTCGCCGCCGTGGATCGACACGACCCGTTGGGCGACGTAGAACCCTAAATCCATGATCTCGCCGGTGTTCGAAGCCAAGTCCGGCGCAATCCCGGCGTCGCCGATGGGGAACCTGACTTGAACGAATTCTTCGTCTTCGGACGTCACTTCGATCGCTACGGCGTGCCCCTTCGTCAACGAGGCGGCGGCTACTTCCACGACATGAGTCAGTGCGGTCTGCAACCAGTGAGTATCGACTCGGAGCTCAGGGTCCATGGTCATGGGCGATAGCTCGAGGAGGTCGCCGCGACTGGCGATGACCGACTCGAGGACGACGCTCAGCTTTGTGGTGACGGGGCGAATCGTGTCGCGGCCAAACCCGACTTTCGTCGCTTGGACCAAGGTCTCAATAGCCTGCTCGACCCGCCGACGTTCCTCCAGCGAAGCCAGAGCGCACTCCCGCTGCATGTCGCTCAGGGAGCCCGAGAGCCCGGCGATCAAGGCCAATTCCGCCTCGCGGCCGGCGGCCAATTGCGACTGCGCCTGACCCGCGATGTATTGACACAAGCCCTCGAGTTCTTGAGCGCGCTCTGCGGCGCGCGTCGCCTCGTTTTGTTCGACTTCCCGGCGTCGATTGGCCTCGAAGGCGTTGTTCAAGGCGCGTTGTAGCTCGCTTCCGCTAACCCCGGACTTCAGCAAGTAGTCGGCGGCACCCGCGTGAATCGCTTCGACGGCAGCGTCCTCGCCGGCTCCACCGGTCAGGACAATGACGGGCGCCGACACGCCGAGCTCCAAGAGCTCGCGAAGGACGTCGAGTCCACTGACCATGCCCAGGTTGTAGTCGAGAAAGATGACGTCCACTTCAAACGTCGGGAGCGCGGCAACCGCGGCTTCCGGATCTTCGTATGAAGTAAACGAGAGCGGGCCGGGGGTCAGCCGAGACAAGAACCGTTCGAGAATCTTGCTGTCGATCGGGTTGTCATCGACGGAGACCACCTTCAGGGCGCTCTGGATCATGGTCCGGCCAATCCAATGGAAGGAAGCGACGCTAAGCAGCGCCAAATCGTAGCATCTCGCTTGAACGCGGGACAAACGTGTAACGGACGCCTGACGACTAACCCCGCGCTTCATTAGTCCTTTCGGAATAAACATTGAGTCGCTGAATGGGTATTTCGCCGACCGCCCGGCGGAGTTATAGGAGCTTGGGCGTACGGCGGGAGCGCGCCCCCCTGGACTATCCAAGCGTCGATCGCGCTGATGCTCGAACCGCGCCCGGTCCCGCGGCGAGACGGCGGCGAGACGGCGAAGCCAACTTGCGCATCTCGGTCAAATTACGGCGACCGTCCTCGAACGCACGTCCTCCGGAAGCAGCGAACCTCACCACAAGTCGTGCTGCGTAGGGCAATCGGGCGCGACTCGGGCCCATTCTCATCTCTCCGCCGAACCAGACGGGGGTTGGACACTCCTTGTCCTACGGGATGGTCTAGGATGCTGAGCATCGAACCTTGCGCACGGGGGCTTTGGTTTTGTTCTCAATTTGAACTCTGGGGAGAGTCTTGATGACAGATGAGCCGCAACTATATAGGTCTGCCGAGGGAGACTATCTGAGTCGGTGGAAACGTGTTGTCTTCTTGGATCAGCGGTTTCGGGATGGATCGTTTCCCAATGCGACGGAGTTGGCCGGGATTTGTGGCGTTTCGACGAAGACGATTCACCGCGATATCGAGGCGATGCGTTTGGAGTTGTCGGCGCCGATTGAGTTCGTGAAGGCCGAGAACGGCTATCGATACACGGATGGTGATTTCGCCATACCGGCGGCGACGCTTTCGGAACGTAACTTGTTTGCACTGATGGTGGCGGAGAATGCCATCGCCAATTACGAAGGTACGCCACTGGTCGAGTATCTGCGTGAAGCGTTCGGCAAGATTCTGTCGGTACTTCCCGGTGACGTGCGTGAAAAGCACGAACTCGGGGCTCGAGCGATTCGCTTCGGAGGACTTCCCGCTCCGCGGATCCGTCCGGATGTATGGAACTCAGTCGCACGAGCAATTCGCGACCAGCGGGCCATAGATGTAATGTATCGCAAGCCGGGAAAGCCGTCGGGCACTCGGGCGTTGCACCCGTACCTCTTGGTCGTACGAGAGCGCGACTGGTTCTTGATCGCCCGAGATCCTGATCGAGACGCAGTGTTGACCTACTATGTGCCTCGGATCGACTCGGTCACGGTGCTCGATGAAGAGTTCGAAATCGAACGGGACTTCTCGGCGGCCGAGTACTACCGATTCGGTTTCAACGCCATGCAAAGTCATGCCGACGCGGACGAAGTGGTGCTTCACTTCGCGTCCGACGCAGCCCACTTGGCGCAAGAGCGCGCGTGGTCGCCTGATCAGCACGTCGACGTCGACCACGACGGATCGGCGCGAGTTCGCTTTCACTCTTCGGCACTCTTTGCGATTCAACGCGCGGTGCTTCAGTACGGAGGCGAGGTCACGGTGGAGGCGCCGCCGGCACTACGCGACGGGGTACGAAGCGCGGCGGAACGAATAATCGCGTCACACGGCTAGCTAGCTCGAGACACGACCGTGTCACGTCAGTACTTCGCTGTCGACGCTCACGACGTCGACACGGGATCTGCTTTTCGCTCAGACTTGGTTCAGCCTCTCCTTCCGACGGGCCGCGAATGTCGCTTTCGTTTCAACTTCACATCACCCCGACTCTCGCCGGGCAGTCTCACAACTGGTCAGGCGCCTCTGCCCTTGGTCGTATCTGCGGGGGAAGAACGTCCCTTCTCGATTGGTTGGAAATTCAACTGGGTTGCGCCAAACTTCCCGTACCCATGGGGCGGGAATTGGCCTACCGCGCGGTCCTCGAACAATTGGCTGCTTCGGGTGAATGGGGATCGACCGGTCAAGACGGCCTGACCCGCAGTTTTTCTATCGATCCGCTGGGCACAGCCGCAACCCTGCTGGCGCACCGCGACGAGTTGCTCCTCTGCGGCTGGAACGGAAAAGATGCGCCAACCGAGTTGCTCGTCGTCCTTGCGCGAGTCGAAACGATCTGCCGTCGAGACGGCGTGTCGATCGACGGATCGGAGGCGGAACGGCTACTACACGTCGAACAGTTACTCGACGAAGGACGACTACTGCCTAGCTACACGTTGCTTGTCGAAGCGCCGGCTTTCCAGTGGCCGCACCGGTGGCGAAAGCTCCTCGCACGACTCCGCCCGGAGACCAGCGAGTCCGCCGCTGCCCCCACTGACAGCGATCGAGCCGCCCGTCCTGACAGCGCCCTAGTACACGTGCAGGCCTCTTTCCAAGGGCTGCTCAAGGACTCCCAGCCGGAGCTATCCGTGCTTCCCGATGAATCACTCCAATGGTGGCGCGCGGCGAGCGCGTCTGCGGCGTGTGAGTCGGTGGCAGATATCCTGGATCGTGCCGCTACGAACGATCCAGCCCCGCGGATCGCCGTGCTGTGCGAAGAGCCGTCACTCGCACGACAACTCGATGGTGCACTCGAAAGACGCGGCGCCCCAACGCTCGGAGTCGCGATCGACCGGGCCCCCTTGCCCGCGTTGCAAGTGCTGCCGCTCGCGCTCGAGTTGGGTTGGGATCCACTCGATCCGCAAGTATTACTCGACTTTCTCACCTTGCCCCTCACCCCACTCACACCGTCGCTCGCAAGAAGATTGGCGCGCGCGATCGGCGAAGCGCCGGGGATCGGTTCGGACTCGTGGGAAGCGGAACTCACGAGCTGCGAGGAAGTCGCGCTCGAAACAGATCCCGATACGGACGTCGCATGGATACGGAATCAGGTTCGCGACTGGATCGATTCTCCGCGTCACGATCGGACCGCCGGCTTGGATCGACAGTGGATCACACGGCGCGCGTTGCAGGTGTCCCGGTGGGGAACGCGACAAGCGGCCAAGTTTCGTGACTCCGACCCCGAACGTTCTCGATCGCTGGCCGCCGCCGCGCGCCAAGCGGAGTTGCTGTGCCAGTTGATCGACGAAGATTGGATCGCCAGCGGTGAACGCGTCTCCGAGCCGCTCCTCGCCCGGCTACTCGATGCCGTCAGCCGCTCGAGCAGCGTCAGCCATCCCAGGGTTCGCCTGGCCGGGAGCGCACGTTGGGTACGCGGACTGAGCGAGCTAGTCGGGGACGCGGCTCAGTTCGATCATTTGATCTGGCTCGGCACCAGCGCGCGCGACAGCCACCGCTCTCGCTGGTGCACGACCGACCTGCGTGACATGCAGGCCGGCGGTATCGACATCGATGACGGGCAGCGGGCACTGAAAACCGTTCGGGCGTCTGAGCTCCGCGCTTGGGGTGGCATTCGTCGATCCGTCGTCGCGATAGAAATTCCATCCGATCACGACCATCGCCCCCACCCATTGTGGCTTCGGGTACGGCAATCGCTGACCAGGACATTGGACGACGGTTCGATCTTCCCTGTCGAACCGCGCTCGCTCGAACACGCCCTGCACGAATCGGCGCTAGCCGCGCCAGCTCATCGGGAGAACGCAGCGGCTGCTTCAACCAAGGCGTTCGTTCGGAGCCACGACGTCACGCACGAGCCACCGCGACGATCTCCGACGGTGTGGCACGTCGATCCAACACTTCTTCACGATCGCGAGCGAAGCTCGTCGACGAGCTTGGATCGAAGGTTGAAGTGCCCACTCGCGTGGACCCTCAACTACATCGCCAAGGTCCGTAAGAGCGAAGCCGTGCGGGTCAACCTGGACAATCGTCTCAAGGGAACGTTCTGCCACCACGTTCTGGAGCGCGTGCTGCCCACGGCCGACCTGAGCGACGTCGACGCGGTCGTCTCGCGCGTCGAGACAGTGTTCGACGAACGAGTTGCCAAGGAAGCGGCTCCACTCGCCCAGACCACGGCCACGGCCGACCGGGCACGACTACGAAAGGACCTAGCCCACGCCACGAGGACCTTGGTCGCAGTCCTCGCTCGCGGCGGCTACCGAATCGTAGCGATGGAAAAAGAGTGCACCCGTCCCTTCGAAGATCGCGAGCTGCAAGGGTTCATCGACTGCCTAGTCATCGACGAACATGGACACGAAGCGGTCGTCGACTTCAAGTACACGTCGTGGGCGTCCGGCTATCGCACGCACATCAAAGACGGGACTGCGCTGCAACTCGCCACTTACGGTGCGCTGCGACAAACGGCGGCCGACGGTGCGCGTTTTCCCCGGGTAGCGTATCTCATGTTGATGACCGGTGAACTGATGACTCCGGACGGCTCTCCTCTGCTTGGCGCCGGCGAAACAGACATCGTCTCGGGTGCCCCAGCTATGGCCGAGGTGTGGGCGGAGTTCACCCGAACCCTACGCGGCGCAGAAGGGTGGTTGCAGTCGGGTGACATTCCCGTCCGTCCACGGCAGGCAGCCAGCGACTGGCCGCCGGGGATCGACCGAATCATCCATCCGTCGAATCCTCCGAAAGAGGTCTGTCGGTTCTGTGACTACAAGATGCTCTGCGGACTCGAGGAGGCACGCTGATGGGTCGACTAAATGTTTCGCGCGCCAGCGCCGGTACCGGAAAGACCTACTCCATCTGCGAGGCCATTGTCGCTCGTGTTCGCGACGGGTTGGACCCCGCTCGCATTCTCGCCACGACCTTTACCGTGAAAGCGGCGGCGGAGCTCAAGGGGAGGATTCAGGCGCGGCTGCTCGGGGAGAAAACGCTGCCTCTTCCCGAACGCATCGAACGATCCGAACGTTTGGAGTTGGCGTGCCTGGGCACGGTCGACAGCGTGGCCAAGCAACTGCTCGAACGATTCGCACTGGAGTTGGGCATCTCTCCCGAGGTACGGGTCGTCGAAGAGGAATCGAGCGAACGGTACTTGCGGCGTATTCTGCGTGAGCTCCCCGCGGATGAGTGGCGCGAGTTCACGGTCCGCGCCGAACGGCTGAGCTTGATCGATTCCCGCAATCGAACGCGCGATGCGTCTCGGCTTCTGCTAGCGCTGCTGCGCGTACGTCGCGAGAACCAAATCGGCGACGCGCCGTTCGCCGCAGACATGCAACGTTCCGTCGACGAACTGTGCACGATGCTCGCTCCGGACGGCCCCGACGACTCGCTCCCGGGAATCGCTGAACTGCGTCGCCTGATTTCTGAAGCGTTGACGTTATTGCCGGTCGCCGGCGATACCACCACGACGAGCACGCCGAACGCCATAGCCAAGCTCCGACGTCAATATCCGAGCAACCCGCCGTGGGAGATGTTCGCCACCTGCGCTACGATCAAAGCAGCCAAAGCGTCGAACGACGCGTTGAATTCCCTACGTGACTACGCCACCACGGCGCGTTACCAGCCCGCTCTGCACGACGATCTTCGTACATTCATGCGGCTCGCCACCGAGCTCACGGTGCAACTCTCCGATCGCTACACTTCGTTCAAGCGCGAGCGCGGAGTGTACGACTTCACGGATCTCGAGGTCGAAGTCGATCGCTTGCTACACCACCCATCGCTCGGCCCGCGTGTCGCCGCCGAGTTCGATTTCGTGGTCGTCGATGAGTTTCAAGACACGAGTCCACTACAGTTGGCGATCTTCGCGCGCTTGCGTGACATGATCGACGACAACTACTGGGTCGGAGACGAGAAGCAGGCGATATACGGCTTCCGTGGGGCCGACGCGAGGCTCATGCGTCGCGTCTGGACGGCAGCCGAAGGCGACGCCAAGAGTGATTCCAGCGAGGTGCAGATCCATCACTTGGAGAAGAACTTTCGCAGCCGTGAGGGGCTGGTGGAATTCGTCAACGAGACGTTTGCTCCGGTCCTCGGAGAAACAGTGAAGGTGACGGCAGCCCGCACGCCGACCTCCGACGATCCGGATTGCGGAACGCTCGAACGCTGGGGATACGCTGGCAAGGGAGTCAAAGTCGTCGAGCCGAAGTTCGTCGCCGCTGGCGTGTCGCAATGGTTGCGAAATGGCACGCGCCCCGGGTCAGTGGCGGTTCTTGCTCGCAAGAAGAAACACGTCTACGCCATCGCCGATGAACTAGCGGCGCTCGGCATACCGGCGGTGGTTGAGCGGCCCGGCTTGCTGAAGACGCGCGAGTGCCAAATTGCGGTGGCGGGATTGCGGCTGGTCGCCGATCTCACCGATGGACTCGCCGCCGCGACCATCCTCCACTTGATCGAAGTGCACGGACCAGACCTAGCGGACCGCACGCCAAGCTGGTTCGGCGAGCGTTTGAGTCAAATGGCCAACCGCAACGGCGGCCGACTCGCCGCGTTCGCCGACAACCCGACGCTCGCTCCGCTTCATGCGGTTCATGAACGCAGCGCCATCTCGAGCCCCGCCGAATGCTTGATCGAGGTGATCGCCGCGTTGGCGCTCACCGGTGAAGTCGCCCGTTGGGGCGAAGCGAGCAAGCGCGCGAGTCATCTCGACGCGCTCGTCGCGCATACCCACACGTACCAAGCGGAGTGCGCCAACGCCGCCCGCCCCGCCACGATCTCCGGATTGGTCGCGCATCTCGAAGATCTGGCGACGAACGAAGAAGACTACTTGCCGTCGACCGGTGGCGTCGATGCGGTCACCGTCTGCACCTACCACGCAGCCAAAGGACTCGAGTGGGAACAGGTTGTCTTGACGCAACTCGATGACGACCACCAAACCGATCTTTGGACTCCGGTTGCCGACGGCGAAACCGATCCGCACGACCCTCTGCGTCATCGCCGACTCACCTACTGGCCGTGGCCGTTCGGCTCCAGCTACGGAAAGATTCGCAAAGGAAGTGGACTCGAACTCGCAGCCTTCGCGAGCGAACGCGGAGTCGGGATCGAACGCGAACAATCCGCCGAGAGCCTTCGGCTGCTGTACGTCGGTATCACACGAGCCCGAGATTGTTGTGCGTTGGTAACCAAGATCGGCGGCAAGGTACCGTGGCTCGACCGGGTCCCGGACATCGATCGCCTATTGCCGGCGTCTGGGCCTTCGGGCGACGTCGAGATTGCCGAGGTCTCCGCTCGGGTACGTCGAGTCGAACTAGTGACTGCCGCCGTCGATACCGATCGGCCAACGTCGACTCGTTGGCTCGATACGTCCGCGCGAGACAATGACAACCGCGCCACGACTGCGGCCTTTCACAGTCCCAGCACGCTCGCTCACACCGCACCGACAGCCGACGCTCCGTCGATCGATCCAACGCGGTTCGAAGCACACCAACTTCCGGGCGACAAAATCGACTTTCCCCGTGTCGACCGGGCGCTGGCAGACCGACTCGGCAATGCCGTTCACCAGTTCCTCGGCGCGTTACCGTCAATGTCCGGGGCTGACTCCAACGTTCGAACAACGGCCGCTCGTCATGCCCTCGAGACGTGGGGATTCGACGAGATCGACGCCGACAGTTTGGTCGAAGCCGGTCGCCGCTTCGAAGTGTGGATTGGCGACCGCTACCCCGGGGCCACGTGGCTGACCGAGTTGCCGGTGACTGCGCCGCGTGGAGCCACAGCCGACGACGGTCAATGGAACGGATTCCTCGATCTCCTGTTGGTACTGCCCGGTGGCGTCGTCGTCATCATCGATCACAAGAGCGGCGTAGTGCTCCCGTCCGGAATCGCTGCGTACGCGGCCCGATACTCCGAACAAATCAGCGCGTATCAAGCCATCCTAGAGCACGACGGAATCAACGTCGTCGAACGCTGGCTCCACCTGCCGCTCAGCGGCGACATGATCGCAGTCCACGATTGAGACGCTGCGACCCATGGCCGAAGGCTGTAGATCACGTCTTCATTGGACAGATCAATAGTGCGTTGCTCCTCTTCGCCCGCTGCATAGTCCGCATTGGGCCTAGTACGATCCGACTCAACACAGCGATCCTGTTCTCCCGCGAGTCCAACATTGACACGAGGTTGGATCGTCTCAGGTTGTCGCAGCACGCCGACGAACTTGTCCGCGGCGTCGATCCAACCCTCGGAACGCTCCGAATTGGGGCATCACTACCCTTCTGAGACATCGCTGTGTCCAACCCGTTGGCGAGTAATAGCGTCTGGTGGGACCTCCCAACCCAAAGAAAACGGCACACAAACCTCATCGGATTGAGGTATTGACCCCGGTGATTTATAGGTCTAGTTTTCATGCAATGAGAAATACAGGGTTGGCTCAAACGACCTGAAATAGCTGGGAGAATATCTATGCTGCGTTTTGCAACGCTTCTGTTTGCATCTATGCTCGTCGGGGGTTTTCCGGTCCTTTACGGCGCCGACGTCGACCTTACGTTGGACCCGATCAACCAAACCGTCAGCACCGGAGACACGGTCGATGTATCTCTGGTCGCGACGTCCGCGGGGCCCGGCTCTCAAGATGTGGTCGCGCTCGACGCGATTCTCAACTGGGACCCGGCGAAGCTGGCTCTCATTGAAATCGTCAGTGGTAGTGGACACGCTTGGTTCGTATCGGACTTCCTTTTGGATCCCGACGGACTCAACGACGACTTGACCGACGGGGATGCGCTATACACCGCCCTCACGCCTCCCGGTGCACCGGCCCCCGCTCCGACCACCGGGCTTCTGGTGGCAACATTTCGATTCCAAACGCTAGCGGACACAGCCGGCACCGTGGTTTCGATGCTCCCGATGTCGGGCGCATTCGCGCAGACGCAGGTGCTCTTCTTGTTCGCAGAGGACATCACCGGGGACATTTCTGGAACCGCCACCATCGTTTCCGAGAGCCCGGACCCAGGGTTCGTTCGAGGGGATACCAACAACGACGATACGATCGATATCGCCGACGCTATCTGGTTGTTGAACTATCTGTTCCAAGGGGGACCGGCCCCGGCGTGTCTTGATGCCGGAGACACCAACGACGACACGGGGATCGACATCGGCGACTCGGTGTACCTGATGAACTACCAATTCATCAGCGGCCCACCGCCACCTAGCCCGTTCCCAGGGTGTGGGACTGACCCGACACCCGACTTGCTCGACTGTGCGTCGTACGGGCACTGCATATAGATCCAAATCTAGTAGCACAATCGTAGGCTGGGCCCGGGTTCCGTCGAACCCGGATTGTGGGAAATACGACTCTGTTGGACCGCGGTTCTGTTGAACCAGCCGGGCTACGACGCCTCGGCTCGCAACGGCGGTCTGTGGATCGGAACTACTATGAAGTGTGTGTGCTTCTCTGGGTTCATCCGGATGGTTCTCTTGATCTTCGCTGCGGGCGTGCTGCCTCCGGTGACTTCGTGTGATGCGCAGGTCGTAACGTATCGATTCGCAGCGACCATTGACGGACTCGCCGACAACATCGCGGGAGATCTCGCAGCCGCGGGGATTTCGCTAGGCGACACAATCTCGGGTCGGTGGAGCTACCAAACCAGCGCCATCGACTTGAACGCCGGCGACGCTACCGCTGGGCTCTACGCTTATGTACTCGCCGAGAACTCGGTTCACGCAACTGTCAACGGACTCGAGTTCACCACCAATCCTGCCAATGTCGAAGTGATCGTCGAAGTGTGGAACGATCACCCCTCAGGTGGACTGGTTCACGACCGGCTGCAGATTGAGAGTAACGACAACCTCGCCCCGGGGAGTTTTTCGGCGCTTCCACAGTTCATCGGAGCCGTGTTCGCCGACAGCGTCGCGCCTCCCACGATTCCCCCTGACTTTCCGGAAGCGTGGAGCGATGCGCTACCGAACGAGCTGTTTCACTCCGGTGAGACGCTCGGCACCGAGCCGTCCTTGGGATGGAACTCGGAGCGCAGCTTCATCATTGCCGAGTTCGATCCGTTCGGAGCGATGGCCGGTGACGGCTATTCCGTCACGGCCACCATCACTTCTGTCGAACTGTGCCCTACCGCCGCCAATGCTAAGAGCAGCGCAGTCCTCCCGTCCCAATTCGCTCCCGGCTACGACTTGACGGAAGGCCGCGGAGTGACCGTCGTTCACTACTTGGCGGGAACGACACTGGCAGATCTACAACCGGGCGGCGCCGGATATCCCGATCCCTCCTCGCTCATCGCGTGGGTCGAACGGCGGGACGTTCAGTTGAACTCGACACTAGAACCCTCGGTGACCGACTACTGGAACTACGCGTTCAATAGTGTCACCTCGGTCAACGACGCCACAAACCCCGCGTCGCCGCTGACGACGCTCGATCTCGACATTTTGCTGAACAACGGACCGTCGTTCGGAGGTCAAGACGCGGCGTGGACCCTGGATTTCTACGACGCGGTGAACCTACCGGAAGATCTGACCGGCGCGAGGGCACATACCGTCTTGTTCGGCGCGACCGACTCGCCGCTGCTTCCGTCAGTGTGTGGCCTCGAAGAAGCATCGATTGCTACCGACGGCGGCGGTCAGACCGTGAGGCGACGCGCGTCGACCACGCTGCACTTCGCCGACGGCGTCTACCATCACCTTATCAGCCAGGAAGCCGACATCACTGCCGCGGCTCTCTGGACCGGCGCCGCGTTCGACCTGCCCATCCCGGGCGCGATCGCTCGCCGGCCGTTCCTCTTCCACGAAGCCGAAGAAGAACTGCTGGCCCACTTCGATACGACGGAGGCACCACAGCTCTTCTCCTCTCACGAGCTGACGACGCTCGACCCACAACAGGTGGTCACGGTGTGGGTCAGCGCGACCTGTCGGGATGACACGCTGTCGGCGACGGGTAAGAACCGACTAGGCTTGAACGTCGTCGATCCGAAGTCGTCCTACGGAGCGGGCGCGGTGGTCGAAGTGAACCTCACGATGGGAACTGCCGAGATAGCCACCGGCTACTCTGCCTTCCTGGAATTCGACGAGTCCGCGTTGGAGTTCGTCGGGGGCAGCTACGCCATCACACCGTTCCCCCTGCACGTCGACGCACCCATCGTCGCGAACGGCGGAGAGATCAACCTAGACGGCTCGGTCGACTTTCTCGACAGCCCGGTCGCCGGAGACGCGGTCTTGGCGACGTTGACTTTCGAAGTGCTCGCGACGCCGATCGACGGAGCGACATTTATCGCGTTTCGACCGTTCGACCCGTTCGAGAGCGTGATCAGCTACCAGGGTCTCCCCAATCCGACGCACCTTTCCGATACTCCCCCACTCATGATCGACACCACGCCTCCCGTGGTGACTCCAACCCCGATCTTCACCGTGTCGAACGATCCCGGCCTCTGCTCGGCTCTCGTCGAGCTGCCGATTCCTCCGACGAGTGACGCCTGCGAGATCCAGTCTCTGGTTGCGGTCCGGGTCGACGGCTTCGAACTAGACGATCCGTACGCAGCAAACTGCGCAGGCGTGAGCTTCACCACGGTGGCGTGGACCGCGATCGACTGCGCCGGGAACGTCGGACAGGGTCTCCAGTTCGTAGAAGTGCTCGATACCGAGGATCCGGTCGTGACTTGCCCGGACATCGTGGCCGAAGCGGAGGCGGGTACTTGCGAAGCCACGGTGGCGGTTCCGGTCGCGACAGTGACCGACAACTGCACCGCCACCCCAACGATCACGTTCACCCGAAGCGACGACGCGGGCGCCTCCCTGGTCGATCCGTTTCCTTCCGGGACCACCGAGATCGTTTGGGCGGCAACGGACGAGTGCGGCAACGTTGGGTTCTGCACACAGCAGGTGACCGTGGTTCCGTCCAACTCTGCGATCATCGAGGTCGAACTCACCGGTATCGCAGCGCCGGCACCGTTCACCCGCTGCATCCAGTTCATCTTCAAAGACGGGTCGTCCTGCGCCGCTGCGGTGAGTGCGTTGGTCGAATTCAGCGGCACTCCGGCCACGGGCACCGCCACCGTCCAGGTCGAGTGTGGAGCGTGGAACGCGGTGTGTGTCAAAGATGAACAACACACGCTACACGACACGGCGGCGGTGGTCGTCTCAGGTACGACGTTCACGACTCTGAGTACCGTGTCGCTGCGAAGCGGCGACACGGACAACGACGCCGACGTCGACATCGACGATGTCTTCTTCTTGTTATCACAGTTCGGTCAAGTCGCCGACCCCGGCAGCTGCCCGTGGAGTGACACGGCAATCTTCGACGCCGACTTCTCCAACAACGGCGTCGTCGGCAGCGAGGACTACGCGATCTTGGTCTCGAGCTGGCTCGAGTCGTCGAGTTGCCCATGTGGGTTCTCGACCCTTCCCACCACCACGGCTCCCGGAGCCGCCGTGCTACGCAAGGGGAATGGTGGTGGTGGTGGTGGTGGCGGCGGCAGTGGCGGTGGCGGTGGTTCCGGCGCAAGCGGCCCAGGGTCACTCCGTCATTCGCGGTCCGTCACGACCGAACCGGCCGCGCTTCGAGAGCGGTTGGACCTCAACCACGACGGCGTCTTCGATCAACGCGACGTGCGATCGTTCGAAGAGCGCTGGGGACTCGATGGAGAACTGTCACGCCGTATGCGAACGACAAACCGGTGACCGTCACCGGTGGATTCGTCGAATTTGGCCCGCGGTCTCAAGGAGGGGATCGAACGAGAGAACGAGGGCTCGGCAATTCGTAACTAGCGGTCGGGTCGAACCGATCGGGCTCACTCACGACATTCGAAGCCCGCTGGGGCATGTACGAACGAAAGGATTGGTCTTACATAGCTCGCGTGCCAGCCGAAGTCCCGAACGCCGATGATCCACGGCGCCCGAGAGATCGACGACACACGAATTCAACGAACGAACGGACGAAAACCAATGAAAGGCAACGCAATGATGCGAGCCAACTCAGGCACCTATCGAGCCGCCTTCGGTGTGCTCATCGCACTACTACTCACGGCACTTCCTAGCGCCGTACGACTCGACGGCCAAACGGTCAATACCAAGCTACTATCGGAGAACGGCTGGTACTCCGACGACACCCGCGCCGACGGCAGCGGAAGCTTGCCCGCGGGCACGAACCTTGTCAGCCCGACCTTGACCGACGACCCCGAGGCGACCGCCACCGGGGACCCGACCCACAACTCGGACATCAACGGTCAGATTTCGTTCGGCCCCGCTCCGGGAGCCGTACCCGCCTCCACCCACGATGGAGCGGTGCGGCTTTTCATCGACACCAGCGGATCGGGAAAGAGTCAGATCTCCCATCGCAAGGACGACGCGACCGGACACGGACCGGGCAGCGGCTTCGGTCCTGGCTTCACCGCCGAGTACTCCTGGATGGGCGACGGCACCGCGTCGGTCACCGCTTCGCTCAAGTTCGGGATCAAGACCGCCGATTTCGGTTCGACTGGAGTTTCGCCTCGAACCGGCGAGAACGTCTGGGACAAAGTTCTCATCTACGAGCCCGGCAACCTCAACGGTGGCGTTTCCGATAGCACCTGGCAAACCGAAACGGTCGATTACACCACCGGCAAGTGGTGGTTCTTCGACCGCACCGCCGGCGCTGGCATCATCGGCACCCCGATGACCCTCAGCGACATGTCGACCTCTGCCGTAGTCGTCGGAGGCGGTCCCAAGACTGTGGCCGATGTTTACGCGTTGATCACCGCGCCGGGCGCCCTCATCACGAGCGTTCAGTTCGGCATCGGATCGGGCAACGCCGACGGCAACGTCTACGTCAATCAGATGGAAACCAGCGTTTATCGCGCCGGCATGACGACGACCTTCGGCTGCACGGATACGCAATACTTCAACGGTTTCGAAACCGACACGTTCGGTTGGAATGTCTTCACCTCGCCGACGTTCGACGCCACCCGCGTGGCCTCCGGAACCAACGGCGTCACCTCCGCGTCCGGCAGCTTCCACGCCGAGGCCGGGGTTTCGGCCGGTAACTGGGGTGGCTACAGCGGTGTTTGCGGCTGCGCCTCAACGACCTGCTCGGGGCCGGTCAGCACCTTCCCCACCGGCGGCTACGTGACCTCGATCGATATCTATCTCGACGTCTCCGGCGGCTACTTAAACGATACCAACTTCGACTTCAGCTCCGCGATCAACGGTATCACTGGCGCGCACCATCGCGACTTCATCTTCAACGGAGTCTTCTTGGACTCCGGCGATTTCACCGGCCCGGGCGGCGGCGGCGTCGACCGCTTCGTCATAGCCGCGAGTAACAACTCCCCCGGCTTCCCGCAAGGTGGAGTCGACCCGGTAGCGATCACGTCCACCGGTTGGTACACGTTCGAGCACCACTTCTACGACTCCGGCTCGGGAGTGCTCGCCTGCGAGTTCATCATTCTCGATTCCAGTGGATCGCAAGTAGCTTCGTGGATTCGAAGCACCGCCACAGACGTGATCGGAACCAACGTCGGTGGCAACCGCTACGGTTGGTTCTCCAACAACGAGTTCCCGTTCTTGGCGTTCGACAACACGTCGCTCGTCCCGGGACCGTTCGATCAGAACGCCACGCCGGATGTCATCTTCGGCAGCGGCAACGCCAATGGTTCGTTCACCGTTGACCGAACCGACGGCATCGAGCTGGCACTTCGCGCCAAGCTTCGTTTCCCCGCGTCGAACATCTTCAAGTCCAATGGCGACGGGACGTACACGTACAACACCGGATCGGGCACCAGCGTCGCGCCTAACCCGGAGTGGGCGTTCGAGTGGAGCGTCAACACAGACTTCGATGATAGTACCGGACGTAACATCGAAGACTTGACCTACGAACTCGGCATCGACTTCGACGCCGACGCGACCACCAACTACTTGATCTTCGATCCTATTACCCCCGGCGCATTCCTGCCTTACACGGTGCCGGCCGGACCGACGGTCTTCTGGGACCACGCCATCGGCGACAACACCACCCCCAACGGTGGAGGCGTCAGCGCGACGGACGGACCGAGTTACGAGGCGTTGATCGCCGCGAACAACGTTGCGCAAAACTCCTGGCGTAACACGTTCTTCGACGATCCCCCGTTTGTGTTCGACCCGGCACTGCCCGGCCGTTACGACTTCTACCTCGCCGCCTTCGACGGCGGAGTCGAAGTGGCGCGAACCGCGATGGCCGTCATCGTCGCTGACGGCACCAGCCTCTCGCTGGAAGCGGATCCGGACCAAGTCGACCAAGATCCGGGCCTCGCCGGTATCCAGATCGCCGTTGATCTGTGGCTGCGCAACCCGGACGACGTCACCGTGACCGGATACCAGGCGTTCCTGGCGTTCGACGATTCCGCGATGACGTACGAAGGGGCGAGTAGCAGCTACTCGCCGGCTCCGTTCGGAGCGCACATCCAAGCCATTGCCTCGGCCGAAGTCGCCGCGGGCGAGCTTCGTCTCGACGGTAACACGTTTGGATCCACCTCCGGTGACGCACGACTGGCGACGTTGATCTTCACGGTGACCGAGTGTGACCCGGTCGACGTGTTGTTCGACCTGACGCAGCCGTTCGACTCGGAGGCCTCGAATGCCGGTAGCCCGTTGGCGACCGCACTTCTGGACTCCACCACCATTGTTGGGGACGACACCGCGCCGGTGATCACCTGTCCATCGGACATCGTGGCCAACGCGGACGCGGGACTCTGCACCGCGACCGTGTCGCCGGGAACGGCGACGGCTACCGACAACTGCGGCGCAGCGGGACCCGTATCCGGTGTTCGTGATGACGGCATGGCGCTAACCGATCCGTACCCGACCGGCGTGACCACGATCACTTGGTCCGTCGAAGACGACGCCGGTAACAGCGACAGCTGCACTCAGACGATTACTGTCGACGCGCTCAACACGGTCACCGCGACTGTTGTGCTCGACAGTGTCGACGCGGGCGCGCTGCTGTCGCGTTGCATCAAGTTCGTGGCGTCGGATGGAGCGTCGTGCACGAGCGAAGTCAGTGTTCTCATGGACTTCAGCGGCGACCCAGCTACGGGCATTGCCATATTCGACGTCGATTGTGGTGGCTGGACTGACTTGTGTGTCAAGGATGAACAACACACGTTGTGGGATACGGTCACTCTGACGACAGTCGGAACCGAATTCGCAACCGCACCCGGAGGCGACGCCGTGCTCCTTGCCGGCGACACCGACAACGATGGCGACGTCGACATCAATGACGTCACCTACTTCCTGTTCACGTTTGGCTCACTTGCGGTCACGGGAAGCTGTCCCTGGACCGACACCTCGCTCCGCGACGCCGACTTCTCGAACGACGGCGCTGTCGGTAGCGAAGACTACACGATCCTCGCGGGCAGCTGGCTCGCCTTCACGTTCTGCGACTGTGGACCGGGACCTGCGACCGGTATCGTGGACAAACCGAAGCAGAGAATGTCGACTCCGGTCAACAATCTCCCGCCGGAAGTTCGCAAGCGTGTCGATCTCGACGGCAACGGCGTCCTCGACTTCAAGGACGTGCGCATGTTCGAGCGTCAGAACGGACTTCCGAGCACGCTATCTTCGGGGATGGGGGGTACGCCTTAAGCAACTGAGAAACCTCGTATGCTCGTCGTTCGTGCAACGACGCTCTTCCGAGTGAAGGAACCATGAACTTCGGGTCATCCAACGAGCCGGGATCGAAGGAACGTCCTTCGGTCTCGGCTTTTTCGTGATTGGATTCAACCCTCAGCGGCGACACGTCGCTGACTCTGTTCGTTCAGGGACAAGCGGGGAACGTGGCGCACGGCAAAGTTCCGGGAGTCGGATCGGTACCGCAGCCCGGGTACGGCGCCGGCGGGGGAGCGGATCCCGCGACAAAGAGCGCGCTGAGATCATAGATCATGTCACTGATGTCGAACGCGTCGTCGTCATTGGCGTCGCACGCTCGTTCACATGTTGCCGCCCCACCCGAGAAGAGTGCCGACAAACCAAAGATCGCATCCGAGATGTCAAGATTGCCGTCGGCGTTGCAGTCTCCGCGTACAAACGACTCGCCCGGTGGCCCCCCGCCGTCGTAGGTCACGATCAACGTTGCCGAGGTGATGGTCCCCACCGGGTACTGCGTCATCATCGGAAAACCGATGAACGCGGCCGACGCGAAGTCCATGGCGATGGTCGCCGAACCGTCAAGGAAGAAGTCCCAGGTAGCACCGAACAGTGGGTCGAACGTCAGCACGACATCGAACGGCCCCGACTGCGAGTAACTCGCCAAGAAGAAGTCGCCGGGCGGCGGAAACCAGGGTAGGAACTCCGCCGGCCAATCGAACGTCGCCCCGGAAGGATCGACACCCACGCCGGGAACGATCTCACCGACCAAATGGATCTCGACCTGCTCGACGACGTCGAATCCGAAGCCGACGTCGACCGACACATTGGGCGGTTGTTGCAGCTCGTAGACCCCCACCCACTCCGGGATGGGGATCTCGATCGTGTCGGCAACGAGGGGCAGCGTGGTTTGGAGCAGTACCGCAGAGATGATGACTGCAATCTTCATTCGGACCCCTTTCACTGGTTTTCTCACGAGGGGCTCAAGTGTACATGTGCGTCTACCGAGAGGGAGCAATGATGAGTCGCCGCCGACGTCCCACTCTGTGACGAAACTTATCGCTTGCGTGGGCCCCTAGACCGTGGAACATAGGCATTGTCGCTGCGCTCCTCGGCGCGGCAGCCCCACCAATCCGGGACGCGCGCTGCCATTCACGCACTGCACTCCCTCACCCAGCCAGCCACAATCCCTCACCGACTACGGTGCACAATTGTCTACGGCTTGTTGCCGCCAACGCCTGTACATGAATGTTGTTCTCTACTGCCTTTTAGCCCCCGACAAAGGAGAATCCATGGATCCGAAGCAGATGAAACTCGCCGCCATTGTGTCATTCGTAATCTGCGCGGTGTGTCTATTCGTAGCCTTCGAACGCTACAACTCGAACGCAGATGCCGTGCGGGCCATGAAGCAACTCCAGAGTTCCTCCCCGCTGGGCGGAATGTTCCAGAATCTGCAGCCCTCGACGCCCGCGGCTGCCAAATACGCGCTGTTCTTTGCGGTCATCTCGGGCGTCGCCGGCGGCATCCTGCTCGTCAAGGCTGGGCCCTCTCCTTCGCCGCAGCCTTCCAGCCCCCGAACGAGACGAACGTCGGAATCCGAGCCAAACAGCTGAGCAGGCTTTAGTACACTATCGGCGCTCGAGAAGAGGCAGTACGCACGCACGGGGCCCCTTCTTGCATGCCAGCCGGGTGAGCGACGGTGAGAAGTTGGGGAACCAGAGCGCTTCCGATGCACTGTCCATGACGTGGCACACCTTCTTGGTACGCAGATCCCACACTTCGATTTTCTTCCCCATGAACCGAGACAGCGCGAGCAGGTCGCCGCTCTTCGAGATGGCGATCCGTCGCGGGGAATTCTCGCCCTTGATCGAGAAGCGTTCGAGTTCAGCCCCGTCGGCCGTAGACCAGCGTATGACTTCGGTCCGGCTGACACCCACTAGTGATCGCCCGTCGGGATGGACTTGGAGCGCATCGATGCCCCACGTGTTCTCGATCGTTCGTATGGTCCGGCCGGTCAAGAGTTCTCGCAGCTCGATGGACTGCTTCGCCGAGCGCCCAACCAAACGGGTCTTGCCGTTGTTCTTCCAGCTCTGCTTGAGAGAGACCGCGAGCCAACGTCCGCGAGGGTCCACGGCTAAGGCGCGAACGTCAGGTCCCTGTAGTTTCCATCGTACGGTCCCCCGACGAACATCGAACACCGACATCGGTGAGGCACGAACCACTCGCTTCTTCCCGACTTTCGTGACCGTCTCGGCGACGAAGGCGACTGTTCGCCCATCGGCAGAAACGCAGGGCGAGACGTTCTTGGAGTAGGGCGTTCCCGGCCGGAGTCCGACGTTCGACTCGGCCCCATCGAGCGACCAAGCTTGCACCAGACCGTTCAAACGACTGCCGCTGAACAGCAGCTTGCCGTCACGCGCGAACTCGACCCAGTCCACGTTGTCACCGTGAGACCCGAGCGTGCCAACGAGATCCCCGGTTGCAGCGTCCCAGAGAACGACCTCGCCCCCGCGCACGACTCGCTTCTCACCTCTCCCAGACGGCAGCGCGCCTGTCCCGCCGGCAACGAGGTGTCCATCCGCCGAAAAGGCGAAGGAGAAGTAGCCCCCGTGGTGTTCGGGGTCGGCCAACGGGACGTCCGCTACGGTTGCGGCCCCGACGATCAAGAGTGAGAGACAGACGAACACAGGACGCTCCGTTGACGGTAGAGACGCGGTTCACGCGTCACGGATAGGTTCAGACCAAGAACTCTTCCCTGTTTTCGGACTCCGCGGGCGATTCCGTGAGCGAGTTTCCCTGACCGCGCACGACGCGAGAATGGAGGGTTTCTGACGTTAGGCACTCAGGAACCCGATTTGACACGAAAAAAGGGGAGGGAGCGCCAAGCGCTCCCTCCCCTTCAAAACCAGCAACGTCAATTGGACGTCATCACTCGTAGAGGTTGGTCGACTCGGACTCGTCGACCGGACGCTTCATTTGGTCACTCTGCAGCTGAACGCGGAAACGGGCGTCGCCAGCCTTCTTCGCCTTGACGACGACTTTCCAAGTGCGGCTCTCCTTCGGCTCGAGCTTTGCCAGCGGCAAGAACTCGATCTTCATTCCGGTGCGGGCCTTCTCTTTGGTCGGACCGCTCGTCGACGTCAGCTCCATGGAATCTTCCAAGATCGCGGTGATCAAGATGTTCGTACCAGCCGCGGTTCCTTGGTTGGTAACGCGAATTTCGTACGTCTCGAACTCACCGACGAGAATAGGATCTTCGACGTCAACAACTTCGAGCAGGATCGCGGGGATTCCGCGCAGCTCGGTGGCGACGTCCGCCCGAGCGGCGTCGGCGCACTTGGCCGTAACATTCGCCGTGCCGGTGATCTTTCCGGCAGTGCTGCTCGACAAAGTCACCTTGACGGTCTTCTTAGCGTTGGGAGCCAAGCTACCGAGGCGCCAGCTGATTCGGTCCCGCTGCGTTTTGCCACCGTTGGCGCTGATGACTTTCACGCCGCGCGGCAAGCGCTCTTCGAGAACCGTGTCTTTGGCCTCAGCACTACCGGTGTTCGTCACGGTAATCTCGTAGGAGAACGGACGACCGAGAAACGCGGTCTTCGGACCCGTCTGCGTCACGACGAGCTTCGGTTCGACAACAACGGTGGTCGTTTCCGCCGCTACCGCTTCGAGACCACTGGCCGAACGCGCCAACGCGCCGCTCTTGAACGTACCGGTCTTGCGAGCGTCGAGCTTCACGGTGAAATCGCGAGACTTGCCCGCGGCGAGGTCGCCGGCGTTCAGACTGACGACCGAGAAACCGTCTTTCGTGCGGACCTGCTCCGGAAGCGTATCGGTAATCTTCACGCCGCGCGCGGTTCCGCTGCCGGTGTTCGTCACTCGGTAGTTCACGGTGACCGGCTCACACACGAGCGCCGTCCGCGGCGCCATCTTGACGATCTGAAGCGCAGGGCGAACGACATTCGTTGCGGCACAGACACTGGTGTCGTACGCGACGGTCGAACACGTCTCGATCATACCGAGAGCGTCAGCTTTCCCGCGGATCTCGATGATCTGCTTGGAGCGCGGCGGCAAACCACCGAGTTCCCACTGAACAACGCCCTTGGCGGTTGAAGCCGGCTTCGGGGTTGCGCTGACGTACGCCAAACCTTCGGGCATCCGCTCCGTGATTCGAACCGACTCGAGGCTCATGTCAGTGAGGTTCGTGACCTCGATCTTGTACGCGAACTCCTGACCCGACTGGATCTCCTTGGGAAGGCCCTTGTCGAGGTAGATCGCACTGGTCGACTCATCACCGGTCGGGAACGCGGCCCCTTGCCAGGTGAAGCCGTCACGTGCTCGCGACCGAGTATCGGTCGAACGCTGCGTGGTCGACTTGGCCGCGGTGGGCGTCATCGTCCCGCGCAAGCCGGTGGTCGCCGTCGTAGACTTCGAAGTGCCGGCCGTCGCTTTTGCCACGCGAGCGGTCGATCCCGACGAAGGCGCCGCGGTCGTCGTTCCGCGCGCAGTGGAGCTCGACGCCGTGGCCGAGGTCTCGCTTCGACTCGAACCCATGGTGCTTTCGCTACTGCGGTGCGGTGTGATCTCACAACCGCTCAAGGCAACAATCGCCGCCAACAGGGCAGCATTGAGAATGGTGGTGTTTCGCATGGTCTCTCCGGACAGTCTGGAATGAATTTGAGGAATCACTCGCCCAAACCTGGGCGGTGTTGAGCGTTGGATAATGCCCTTGAACTCGAGCCTCGCCCATCCGGAAGGCTGAGGATGTTGTCGAGGAACATCTGCCCGGGGCATATCCCCCCCCCGCGCACCCGGCAACCGACGTAAGACACTAGGACGAAACAGATTCCACACCTGCGACGACCACCGTCGGCCCGCGGCGACAACTCGATCCCTTGCCACGCGCCAGTCGGAATGGCGCGAACGAGCCATTCATTCGGTCAGAGAATGGTCAACGTCGACCCTTGTCTAACGCCGTCGCCAACAAGCATTGGCGACGAAGAATGGAACGATCTCGCTGAGCAAGACAGGTGCGGCGCCCCCCGGATCCGGTGACGCTCTCCCCAACCATCGTCTAAGCTGCTCCAACCGCCACCGTCGGCAACGAAGAGGGAGTAGGCATAGCTATGAAGCCCTGGATGAGTACCGGCCTGTTGGCCGTCGCGTTCGTCGCCCTGTTCCTGGCTTGCACGACGCCCCGAGTCGCTGAACACGGGGGCGTTGAACACAAAGACGCTAGTGTCACGGCCGACGTCAATGGCTCCAATACCTCCGAAGAGAGTTCGCCTGACCTCACTTCGCTCGAGGCCGGCACTCTTCCCGATCACTGGATCGACGGAACGGATGAGAGTGAGCCAGCGATTCAGGTGCACGCCTACAACGACGACCTCTACATCCTCCGACAATCGAAACGCACGAACTACGAGGCGCCGTTCATGTACCTCATCTTCGGGGCCAAGAACGCGATCCTACTCGACACGGGCTCCCGCGGAGATCCTCCACTGCGGGCCACCGTCGATACCGTCTTGAAGAAGTGGTGTGCGCGTGAGGGTCGCGACGATATCCATTTGATCGTCGGACACACCCATGGCCACGGCGATCACATAGCCAACGACCACCAGTTCGACGACCGTCCGAATACGACGTTCGTCAGCGCGAGGCTCAAGTCGGTGAAGGACTTCTACGGGATCACCGACTGGCCGAACCAACTCGTCGAGTTCGATCTTGGTCAGCGTATCCTCGACATCATTCCCACGCCCGGACACCACCGGGCGCACCTCGTGTTCTACGATCGCCGCACCGGTTTGCTTCTAAGTGGAGACACGTTCTATCCGGGATTTCTGTTCGTCTTTCGACCGCAGAGCTGGCCCGACTTCCGGGCGAGCACTCGCCGCCTGGTCGAGTTCGTCGACAGGAATCCGATCACGACGATTCTCGGCTGCCACGTCGAGATGACCAACAAGCCGAAGTACGCCTTTGCGTACCGTACGAAGGAACACCCCAACGAACGCAGACTCGAGTTGACCGTCGCGGACTTGAAAGAGCTCGATGCCGCGGTCGCGTCGATGGGCGACGAGCCTCGCATTGAGCCGCACGACAGTTTCATAGTCTACCCTGCGTGGAAGGCAGAGCGGTTCGGCGCCCCGCCACCGGTCGGCGACCCAACGAAGTGAGCGTCATGGCAGCGGCGAGTCTCACGGTCTTGTTCGGCTCTCTGCTCCTGAACCCCAGTCCGCACCCTGGGCCCCTATCACCGCACCCTGGGTCTCTGAGCAACTCCTACCTGCGCGTCGACGGCGAGACCATTCATCACCGCCTGCGCTGCCAAGTCCTGTCCGTACTAGAAGTACTTCCCGAACTCGACGCGAACGGAGATGAGCGTCTTTCGGCGAGCGAGCTCGATCGTCAATTGCTCGAGTCCTATGTCGCCAAGCACTACACGCTCCGGGTCGACGCCACCGATCTTCTCGCTCCGGTCATCACCGGCGCGACACCGTCCCCCCACGTCGACGACCCGCTCGATCCGTTTCGCGACATGGACTGGCTCGACCTCGATTTCGTTTGGAACGCGAGCCGGCCCATCGAGCGCCTCGGAGTTCAGGTTTCGATATTCCGAGAGACGAGTCCTGACCATATCGACGTATGCACGATCGAGGGCCCGGACGGTCAGACCACGATCATCATCCTCGACTCCGACACCGATCACGGAACTTGGCAGGCGAAGTCGCAGGGTGGCGTGCTCGCCTTCTTCACGCTCGGCTGGTGGCACATTCTTTCGGGCTGGGACCACCTAGCCTTTCTGGCGGCGCTGCTCCTCGCCACTCGTGGACTACGATCGTTGTTATGGGTGATTACGTCGTTCACCATTGCGCACTCGATCACCCTCGCGCTCGTCGTCCTCGACGTGGTTGACGTCGCTGGAGTCGGACTCTACGTCGAGGCCATGATTGCGCTATCGATTGCCTTCGTCGCCGCCGATAACTGGATCCATATCGATCGTCCACGAACCCGAGTGGTCGAGTCACTGCTCTTCGGGCTCGTTCACGGCCTCGGCTTCGCAGGATTCCTTCAAGAGTCGCTCGTCGCGGCGCCATCCCGGACGTCCGCCCTCGTCCTCTTCAACCTTGGAGTCGAGGCCGGCCAGCTAGCCGTTGTCGCTGCGACGTGGTTGCTGCTATACGTCGCTGTGCATCGTCGCTCCGCCGACGCGCCCAACCCCATGCTGGCCCCCCGCCCCCTCCGCTTGCTCGGCTCGGCAGCTCTGACCGTACTGGGACTCGCATTGTTCTTTACGCGCGTTGGCTAGATCCTCTCGGCGAGAATCAGAACACGTCCGGACAAACCCGGCGCCACCGCTCGGATCTCGCGAACCGCGAGGCCGGCCTCGCGAAGCTCCTGCCGCATCTCATCGCTCGAGTGGCGTAACTTGTCGCTCTTCGCTAGCCCCAGCCGAACCCGAATCCAACGCGACCAGTAACGAGCGTTCGCTCGATGCCGCGCGTCGATGATGACCCACCGTTTCGAGACTCGAGCCAGCTCCATGAGCACCCCCCGGCGAAACTCACCGCGGAGGTGCGAGACGAATCGAATCGACATCACGGCGTCGAACTGATTGTCGCCAAACGGAAGCTCGCTGGCATCAGCCACGACCAACCGCGCCTGAGGATGCCGCGACCGGTACTCCTGCAACATGGTCGGCGATCGATCGAGGTGAACTGCGTCAGAGCACACCGCGTGAAAACGTCCGGGTCCGCAAGCGACCTCGAGGATGTTGTCCACCTCTTCCAGCCAGCGCGTCAGTACCCGCGCCTTCCGTCGGTGCTTCCATCGACCCAGTCCCCCGCGATATCGCGCGTCGTACGCTTTGACGACGTCACGATCACGGTAGTACTCGGGGCGGCCGCGTGACGGTTGCAACACTTGAGATCTCCGGAAAAAGTGCGAGGTGACGTGGACTCATCGGTACGCGTACCGTAGCACGCTTCGCTTGATTTCGGGCCTCGAACCCAGATAGCGTCAGCTAAGACGTAGCCAAACTCATTCATGTAGCGCAAAGTCACCCCAGCGGCACCAATTCTATGGACTCGGTAATGGCAACAACTTCCGGCCCGAGCGAACCAAACTACGCTACCCAAGTCCGACCGGTCGTGTATCCTTGTCGGCGGATTCTGTGTGTCGCCGTCCCATGCTGGCGGTGCAGGCGTGACGGACTACCATCCGAGCCAATCTCACGCTGTTCTACCGGGTTGGCTGCCGGTGGACGTTGGGGGCTATGGCCCGACCAGCATCCGCAATCGGATGACCCGCCGGTCTGCCCGTCTCCCCTCCACAATCTGAAAAGCCATGAGATCGTCGCGGATCTGCGGCGACCTTCGCACCGCCGTTCACGACCGTGCAGACGCTCACTCGAACTAGTCGACCGTCAGAAATCGTCGTCTATGCTGGCTGGCCGCTCTGTTCAAGAGCGAGTGGCGTCCGACTAGTTCGTCACGGACAATGTGACCGGACCTTCCTCACGAGCACCGCGTACCGAAAGAGACGAAGACCCATGACTCCCACACTACTCCTGACGGCATGCTTGCTGTCACTGACCGCCGGATCCTTCGACGACGATCAAGCGAAGTTGAGCGCAAACCTCAAGGAGAAGCTCGCCAAAGCGTTCATCAAAAAGGGAAGCTGGGAACTCGACTACGATCGAGCGAAGGCAAAGGCGACCGGGGAGAACAAGCTCCTCTTCGTCTACTTCACTCGGACCTTTGCGCCATGAGGGCCGTGTGACATCTTGGAGAGTGGTCCACTCTCCGACGCAGCATTCCCCGGCTTCGCCACCAAGGTCGTTCCCTACCTCAACATCATGACTCGTATCTCCGGTCATCCTCATGACGAGATGCTCACCGAGAAGGGCTACCGGGGCCACCCGACGCTCGCCTTCATGAACGTCAAAGGAGAAGTGCTCGGTCGACCGCTCGATCGCTCGATTGAAAGCTTCGAAGCGACCCTCACCGCCATCAACGACTACGCCAAACTGACCAAGCGTTCGGCCGCCGGGGAGAAGAACCTCGAGTACCAGACATTCCTCCTCGAGCGCACGCTCAGCAAGCTCCGCGGCAAGAAGCTCGTCGCCGCCGGGAAGGCGCTCAAAGGCCTCGACCCCGAACAACAGCTCGTGGTCGATCGCATCTTGCTCGGCGTCGAAGTCGACGACTTGATCCTGATGTCTCTCCGAGGTCCCGAAGCAGTGGCGCAGGCCGGCAAGCGCATGCGCGAGATTCTCGAGTCCGGGAGACACCCCGACCTCGTGAAGTCCGCGAACGCGTGGAGTGTGCTGTCACGCTACGGCGAACAAATCGGAGACGCCGACCTCATCGATCGTTGCGCCGTCGGCTTGCGCAAGAACTTTAGCGGCGACAAGCGCATGGTGGACTGGGCAACGAGTCTCGAGAAAAAGGCGAGCGCGCTACGATCGAAACGTTCAGGCGGCTGATCTCCGCATAACTGCGATACTACGGACAGACGCCCTGCTCGCAGCCGAAGTCGCCCGGCGGGTCGGGATCCGCCCCGCACTGCGGAAAGGGGTCGACGGGCGCGTCGCCGGACGAAAACAGATAACTCAACGAGTACACCATGTCCGCGATGTCGATGGCGGAGTCGCCGTTGGATTCGCACGCTTCGCGGCATGGGTAGTCGTGAACGAGTGGATCGAACAGCCGCGTGCCGAGGAACAGAACGTCCGCAAGGTTGACGCCTTGGTCGGCGTTGCAGTCGCCGCGAATGAAGCTCGACGCAGCGATGGTCAGCGTTCCAGGGAGTTGGATCGGCACTCGACCCTCATCCGCTGCGACGACGACTGTGTGAACCGATGGAGTTCCGATGGTCGAGCACGGCTCTAACGAGACGTCCAGTGGCGGTGGCGCAAGCGGAGTGTAACTTGCGACGACGATTTCATAGTCGCTACCGATAGCAAGCGTCTCGAATCCGACGAACGAAAACACCACACCGAGCGCAAATCCCTCGTCGACGAGGATCGGGCTGAAGAAGTCCCAAGCGCCCCCGATGAACGGACCCGACGCCGCCCCCGGCGCAACACTCTCGACCTGCAACGACGACGCCGGGTACTCGCAGACACCGAGCGAGAATCCCTGCGCCGGATCTGAACCACTCACGTCGAGGAACACCGAAACGTCGACCGGCGCGTCGTCGACCACCACGGCGTCTCCGATTCGGATGGTGTAGTTCGGATTCGGATCATAAGACGCGCACGATACCGGCACGGTGAGCTGTCCGCCGATGACGCCTACCAACGTGTAGGTACTCCCGGACGAGTATCCCGTCGGAGCGTCTTCTCCGATGAAGCTCGTCTCCGTACCGGGCAAGATCGCGAGCAGCTCGAAGTCCTCATAGACACGGATCTCGTCGTAACCGCCGTCTTCCCAATCGATCAGCAGCTGGCAAAGCACGCCGTCGTCAGTGCACGTCAATCCACTCAGCGGCGGCAACAGCAGAACTTCGGTTTCGATGACGGGGCGCCGGGTCGCGTCGATCGGTGCCGTCGCCCATCCGTCACTCGTCCGAAACACAGCGTCGTACTCCACCGACGAATCAGCCGGCTGTCCCGGTGACCAATCGGAGAACGTGACGGACGCACCGGTGTTCCAAATGAAGTCACCCTCGGTAAGGGTATCGTCGAGCCCGATCCAGTGAAACACACCGAACTCGGCCGTCAACCAGTCTGCTTCGGAAGCGTCGTCGATGATCACGCGAGTACCATCGACGAGTGCTGCTAACTGACCAGCCTCTTCGTACGGCATCCACGCCTCGAACGCGAAATAGCTGTGCCCGTTCTCGGGATTGAACGACTGGCCGGCTACCGGTCGCGGCACTACGAGGAGCGCCGTCGAAAGAAGACCCAACGCGACGAAGATCCGATTTGATGACATGGCCCATCCTCTCTGATCAGTCCAACGGTTCCCGAGACCGAATCTTCGTAGGACGAGACTCGGATAGCAAGAAGCACCGCGAGCAAGAACACCGACAGTCCCAACCGTTCAGGGGCAGGGCGTCTGGTGTCGGCAGTGCGTTCCGTCGTAGGGCGTGAGATCGTGACCGCAGCCCGGAAACGGGGCGGCGGGCGGTGGACCGCCGAGCAGGCGGTAGCCGAAGATGTGAAGGACATCGCCGAGATCGACGGTGTTACTCCCGTCGGCGTCGGCTGCGTCTTGGCACGAAATGACGGGGCCGTCGAGATACAAGTAGCTAAGTAAGTAGACCGCGTCGGCAATGTCGACGAAGGCGTCGGAGTTGACGTCACCGCAAATGAACCGGGGCGGCTGCACATCGATCACTTGGTTGGCGGCGACCCCGACGACGACGGTCTGGCTCCCGTCGGGGAACTCAACCGTCACGTGCGCAGTGTCGGCGTCGCCAAGACCGAAGAATGCCTCGGCGGGCTCCTGCCCCATGAAACTGGTCCCCGCGGTAATGGGCCGCGACAGCGTCACCCCCCCGACCTCGGCTCGGACCACGGCGCCGATCGCACGATGGTTGGATCCACTCATCCGCGGCTTGACGACGAGATACCCCGACGAAGGATCGGTCACGTCGATGTCGTTCTCGAGCAGTCGAATCGCAGAACCGGACATCGGACCGGGCACCACGGTCTGGAGTAGATCCTGATCTCCGTCACGGTCGTAGTCGAGTGCGACCAGGCACGAACCCCATAGGGCGTCGTCGATCGTCACTTCGGCCGACTGGTCTTCGAAGGCGCCCGTCTCCGGCAGCAAGTTGCGGAAGAACCGCGTGGTGTCGTCGACGTGGCCGACGCCGAACGACCAACCGTTGGTGCTCGCTAGGTCGAGCCACTGATCGCGATCGGCGTCAAAAAACGTCGTGCCCCAACCCCAACCGCCATCCCCGACGCCTAGCTCTGTCGTTTGATTTTCGAAGAGCACCGAACCGGGTTCTGTGAGGTTCGTGAGCATCACGTTCTGAATCGGAACGCCAGGGAAGTCGATGTTGGTGATGTAGATGTCGAAGTCACCGTCGTTGTCGTAGTCCCCCATGGCGCCTCCCATGGAGTGCATGTGAATGTCACTCCCGGACTCCGCGGCAATGTCAGTGAACGTGTTGTCGCCATTATTGCGATAGAGCCTGTTGCCATAGAAGTCGACGAGGAGGTAGATGTCTTCGTAGCCGTCACCGTCGAAGTCGTGAAAGAGTGCTTGCCAAGTGTTGTTCTGAAAATCCGCGTCGAGCAACCCTGACGCATCCGAGATGTCGCTGAACGTGCCATCGCCCCCGTTGAGGAAGAGCTGCGGGGCGCCGTTCCACATGGTCCCGATCAGATCGAGGTAGCCGTCTTGGTTGATATCGCCGACCGAGATGCCGCCACGGTGCGCCCCCGCCGCGGCGCTCGCGACCAAACCCGACGATAGGGTCACATCGCTGAAGCTCCCATCCGCGTCCTGCCGGAAGAGGCGGTACGGAAACTCGACGCCGGTGAACAACAGATAGTCGTCATTGCCGATCACGAGGTCGAGATCATGATCGCCGTCGTAGTCGAACCATAGCGCAGAGCGTTGGTGCTCCGAAGTTTGGATCCCGACCTGCGCGGCGACTTCGACGAACACTCCGTCGTCGTTGCGGTACAGATGCGGAGGGCCACCCGCGCCGTTCGGTACGAAGAAGTCTATATCGCCGTCGCCGTCGTAGTCGGCGGCGGCGAGCCCCAACCCCATCATGGGGGTCGACCCGAGATCAAACGGAAGAATACCGCGCTGGGCGCCGACCTCGGTGAAGTGGAAAGCGACATCGCCGGCCCGTAAGGCTGGCGACGCCGCTGCCACTAGAACGAGCGGTAGCCCTATGATGAGCCAGCGCACCAAGACAACACCTCCGCGGTTTGTTCCTCACTTCGATGAGCCATCGCCCCAACGGACGACCGCTGCGAGGCAGCGCTCAAAGAAGGCGGGAGCTACGGGCAGCCCGACAACGGGCAGACGAGCACTTCGGTTTCGATCGCAAAACTGTCGGTCGAAACGCCAGCCGCACCCTCCCAGATTACAATGTGGTACGCGGGAGTCGGGCTGGTGAACAGCAACGGACACACGCCGCCTCCGGGCGCAGGCCCGCCAACGTGTCTCCACTGGTAGGAGATCTCTACCTCGACGCCGGAGTCCATCAGGTCGGTGATAGCGCAGCAGTGATCCGGACTGATGAAATCACGAACGATGGCGACCACAATGTCATTGGCGAAATCGACACCCGCCGGTGGTGTGCCGACGATGTGCAGCGCCCAGAAGTCATCGAGCTCGGTCTGACTGAACATCAAGTAGTCGCCTGCCGGTGCCATCGAGTCTTGGCCGCCTTCATGCGTCACGAATCCGCGCGGGCCGGTCGGGCCGATGGGTGCGCAATCCGGGGTCAGCGAATCGGGCGTGGGATCGTCGCCATCCGCCGGATACGGCGCCGCTGGAGCAGGACTTCCCGGGACGAAGAGAAACGACAACAGGTAGATACCGTCCGAGATGTCAAACAGCCCGTCGTCGTTAGCGTCGCCAATGTCCGGGCATTCGAGTGGTGACGTTCCGGGAACAAAGAGCACACCGAGAACGGCAACCGCGTCTGCGATGTCGATCGTAGCGTCCCCGTTGGCATCGCCACGAAGGAACGCAGATGCCGAACTAGACCACAGCAACACGACGCACAAAGAGACGACTCCAAAGAACGAGACTCTCATGGGATGTCCTTCCACTGGATGAGATCAGAGCCCTGTTTATTTAACCCTGCGAGTGTACCTCACTTTGGTGCAGCCAACGCTTCCCTTTCGAGTCGACTGGCGTGCAGCCCCGCCCATATTTCTACGCTCTCGTCCCTCGCGCCGACGCGCTACCTCTTCATATCGATCGACGCGCGCACACCGATAGCGTTGAACCGAAACTCCGGCTGCGAGTGGTTGCGGTACGAGCTCCGCGAGATGAAGTCCGGGTCGTTGAAGCTGCCGCCGCGAAAGATCTTAGTGCGCGCACTCGAATCGCGCCTCCGCCCAGTCCCCTCGTCCGGCACCACTCGATAGTCGCTGAAGTCGTCGCGGCACCATTCCCACACGTTGCCATGCATGTCGTGCACTCCGAAAGGGTTGGCCATGAGCGATCCGACGGGCGCGTGCGCACCGAAGCCGTCGTCCCAATCCTGGTGTCCGTACTTCGGGCGATCGTAGACCCGGCGATAACTCGCACCGGCGATGTTGCTGTTGGTAGGACTCAGTCGATCGCCAAAACCGTAGGGACGATCCGATCCTGCTCGACTCGCCGCCTCCCATTGCGCCTCCGTCGGGAGGTTCAACCCCACCTCACCCAAAACACGGTGGGCGTCCGACCAACTGACCTGCTCCACGGGGTTCAATCGCGACGTGTACCGCGGATACTCGGTCGGGTTGATATAGGCGGGATCGTGGTTCGCCATCCGTCGCCACTGACCTTGCGTCACTTCGTACTTGGCCAGGAAGAACGGGCGCAACACGACCTCGGTGACCGGCGACTCGTTGAGCTCGGCTCGACGATCGTAGTGGCTCGCCGGCAGCACGGCGGCACAGTCGATCTCGACTGCGCCCTCGCCACCGCCGCGCTGGACGCGAACGGTCACGGTGTCACCACTGCGACCCTCGGCCAAAGCCGCGCGCATCGTGTCCGCGTCGGAGATCGAAACGCCGTCGATCGCCAACACCCGGTCGCCGATCGCGAGCCCGAGCTGTTCGCCGAACGAGCGCTCGGGCACCGCGCTCACGACCATCGTTCCCGTTTCGAATTCGACCTCGAGCGACGGTCGCTTGGCGCCAATCGTGAAGGCTCCCCCTGGGATGAGCACCAACACGATTCCTGTGTCGTTGGTGATCGACCACCGGTTGTACTGTCGGCGTTCCGTCTGATCGGTCACGACGGGCGTCCACTCGGGATTGGACACCGGTTCGGCACCGGTCGCCAAGTGGACAAACTCCCACAGTTTGGTTCGCGGGTTACGATCGAGTGGAAGGAGGCCGAACTGTTTCTCGAGCTGAAGCCCGCCGTAGATCTCGACGTCGACTGCGATGTCTTGAATGCACGCTTGCCAACGACTCTCAGCCGACGCGCCGGTCACGGTCTCGCGCTCGAGTCGGTCGATCTCTCGAAGGCGCCACTCGACACTCCCGAAGCCATTCCCGAATCGATCGCCCGCCTCGAACCTGCGAAGCCCCGCCACCAACTCCGCCCGCGTGTCGTGCTCCCACTGCGCGTCTCCGTCCGGTTCACCGGTCGCACCGCGAAAGGTGTAGGAGCGTCGCCCGGGGGGCGATTCGAGTCGCTCGATCTGCCGGGTCAGTCGATCCCTCTCTTCGAGCAGTGTCTGGCGCAGACGTTCGCTCCCGCCGACCGGAGGCTCCTTGGCAGTGCTCTCGCCTTCTTCCAGAGCGTCGAGCTGAGAGATGAGTTTCGATCGCTGCGCCTTCGCCTGGGTCAACTCGACGGCGTTGGCTTCGTCGCTACGATCGAGGGCCTGCTCTTGCTCGGTCCACTCCCCCGCGTTCTGACGAAGTCCGGCTAGAACACGCTCGTGTTCTTCGAGGCGACTCACCAGTGGTCGACCGTGTTCGGTGAGCCACGCCTGCAAACTCGGGGCGAGACCTGCGGTCAGCGACCGCAACGCTCGGGCCGCTTGCACTGCCTTGTCGAGCCGTTTGGTATCGGAAAGCCCCAGCAGTTCGCGTGACAATCGGCGGGCTGCGTCACGCTCGAGCCCAATCTCATAGTTCGCCCAGATGAGCCCGGCGAACCCAACGACGACGGCCAGCAGTGCGAACACGCCCGCCGTCATGACGCCGCGATGCTTGCGACAAAACTTACCAGCGCGGTACCGGGCTCCCGGCGGTCCCGCGCTGACGGGCTCGTTGTTCAAGTGACGTTCGAGGTCGGCGGCAAACTCCGCCACCGATGCGTAGCGGCGCGAGCGATCCTTCTCGAGCGCCTTCATGACAATCCAGTCGAGATCACCACGCAGCTCGCGAACCCAGCTGCGCGTCTCGGTGCGTCGGAACCCCGCGGCGGACGCGTCGTCGATGGCCTCGACCCGAGTGCTCGGGCGCTCCGGTTCTTGTTCGAGGATGGCGCGCTGGATCGCTGCGTAGCCGGCGTCCCGCATGCCGCCGATATCGAGCGGACGTCGACCGACCAACAACTCATAGAGCAGCACGCCGAGTGAGTACAAATCGGAACGAGTGTCGATGTCGTCGCTGGCGCCGTCCGCCTGCTCGGGACTCATGTATTCGGGCGTGCCGATCACCTTGCCGAGTTCGGTGTGCAACGTTCCTTCGGTCAACCGCGCCCCGAGCGCCTTGGCAATGCCGAAGTCGATGATCTTCGGAACCGGCCGTTCCGACTCCGTTGCAACGAGTACGTTCGACGGCTTGAGGTCCCGGTGGATGATCCCCTTTTGATGAGCGTGATGGACGCCATCACACACTTGGATCATCAACTCCAGCCGCTCCCGCGTGGTCAACCGTTCGTGATCGCAGTAGTCAGTCAGCGACGGTCCCTCGACGTACTCCATGACGAAGTACGGCCGCGCCCCGTCGTCCGTCGTCCCCGCGTCGAAAACCTTGGCGACGTTGGCGTGGTTCATCAGCGCCAGCGCTTGCCGCTCCGCCTCGAACCGCCTCACATATTCGTCGAGGTTGAGGCCAGCGTGAATCAACTTCAGCGCAACTCGACGCTGAATCGGCTGGAGCTGCTCGGCCAAGTAGACGACTCCGAAACCACCCACGCCGACTTGCTCCAGCAGCCGGTAGTTGCCGATCTGCTCCAGATCGCAACCGTTGTCGCGGGTCAGATTTGACGACCCACGAAGAGCGAGCGCGGCCGGGCGATCCAACAGTGACGCGTCGACTTCGTGCCCTTCGAGCAGTTGCTCGACTTGCTCTAGAAGCGCAAGATCGCTCCCGCTCTCTCGGCGCACGAAGGCGGCGCGTTCATCCGCCGGTTGTTCGAGCGAGCGCAGAAACAATGCCCGCGCGCGAAACCAGACGGAGTCATTCACCGTCGCCCCCTGCAGTACGAGACTTCAATCGTTGTTGGAGCCACGCTCGACTGACAGTCCAATCGGCGCTCACCGTACTAGCCGAGACTTGGAGCGCCTGCGCCGTTTCGTCGAGGCTGAGCCCGACGAAGTAGCGAAGTTTGACGACCAACGCCGCGCGCGGATCTTCAGCTTCTAGCGTTTCGAGAGCCTCGCTCACCGCTTCGATCTGATCCGCAGCACGCTGGTCCGCCGCCCCATCGATAACCTCGGACGGCTCCAAGTCGACGCGTTGCATCGCACCCCCGTGCTTGAGCGCCCGCACTCGACGCGCACGATCGACCAAGATCCGCCGCATCGCTTCCGCAGCGGCGCCGAAGAAGTGAGCGCGATTTTCGAACTGTGGATCTCGGGGCGAATCGAAGAGTCGCAGGTACGCTTCATTGACCAGATCTGTGGTTTGCAAGGTATGGCCCAACGGCTCGTTCGCCATCTTGGCGCCGGCCATCTGCTTGAGTTCCGCATACACGGAGTCGAAAAGCTGAGCCGCCGCCGACTCGTCGCCGGCGGAAGCTTGTTCGAGCAACCTCGTAATCTCGCGTGACCTCATGAACCCTCACCTCGATGCCGAGGTCCATTCTGCATCGGCACCGCACTTCGTCAAGGACGGAGGGCACGTCCGTCACGCTTCGGATCTCGGTCACAAATTCTCGAGAAAGTTCGGAGAGTGCCGCAATCGATTTCGCATGAGCCGCCCATCGGTTCGGTCGTACTCAGGAAGCGACACCGCGCTGGCTGCGATCTTCGACCCGACAATACCGTCGAAATCCAATCCAGCATACACTAGCTCTCTAGCCCGACCATTCCATGAGCGGGAGCCCATAGCAAGAAGGGACGAGCCGAGGCTCGTCCCCCAAGGTCCATGCCTGACTCAGCCCGTTACGGGCAAGCGTAGTCTCCACAGCCGATCAAGTCTGGTGTGAAGTCCGTGCCGCAGAACGAATACGGCGGTGGCGGCACTGGGCCGCCGCCAAAGAAGAACATCAAGCTGTAGATTGCGTCGGCGAGGTTGTTCAGTCCGTCGTCGTTGGTGTCCGCGGCGTCTGGGCACGAGAAGCCGGACGCGCCGCCGAACAAGACGTCGATGGTCATGATCGCATCGGCGAGGTTGTGCACCGCGTCGCGGTTGGCGTCGCCACGAATGAAACCGACGAGGCCGGCTGTCACCACGATCACGCCGCACTCGTAGCTGACGTCAGTCACTGGCACCGGCGGCTCCGAGCACTTGTCGGCGTAGAGCGGTGTCGGGGGAACGATTCCTGCGACCGCGTCACAGAAACAGATGGTGGTCGCTGCTGGCTGAAGCACGGTATAGGTGGCGCGCGAGATCTCTCGGTCCGGGCCCACCGGCAAACACTGCGTGAAGTCGACCCAGCCTATGTTGGTGATGACGGCGTGCGACCAGCCGTTCACGCCAACGTTGATCACCGAAAAGTCGGGGTTCACCGCGACGAGGTCGGCCCCTTCGACGACGCTGACCAAACTGAGCCCGAAGGGATCGTGGCACACGTTGAGGTTCCACGAGTACATCTCGGCCCCGAACACGTCTACTTCGACGGGGACCTCCACGTTGCTGCCCACCGTGCCGACGCCTCCGCCGATGGTGAACGTGTACTGCGGAGGGGGAACGACAATGATGCCCCCGGCGTGCGCCGACGACGTGACAAGAGCGAGAACCAGAACGATCGCGCATGTCCACGGCGACCGGAGCGACTGCGAAACTTGAATGGACATGGTGAAGTCCTCTCGACGGGCTCCCGACATTCGCGAGCACGCGTGGTTGCGGTTGGTGCCACCCCCACGGGGCGACTACTTCGGGTTCCACGGGAGGACGGTTCTCGTTTCGAGTTTCTTGAGATTTCCGGATCAGCACGGTTCAGCCCGCTGGGAGCGGACCGCGCGCGTCCGAGGGATCATCGCGTGACTGTCCAATACGCAAGGTTCTTGATCGACCGTCGCATCCACACAATACTCGCGGGCGATTTGACAAACCTTGGAGGTGACATGGTAGGCGCGACCGACGTTTTCAACTTCGCTGGTACAACAGGAGAGCAACTGTCGGGACGGCTCGAGCGACCGACCGGAGACACGAAGTCTGTCGCGATCTTCGCCCACTGTTTCACCTGCTCGAAGAACGTCGCCGCGGCGTCACGCATCAGTCGCGCTCTCTCGGCCAAGGGGTTTGTCGTGCTCCGTTTCGACTTCACCGGCCTTGGCAACAGCGAGGGAGACTTCGCGAACACAAACTTCTCTTCGAACGTCGGCGATCTCGAAGCTGCGGGCCGCGCGCTCCACGAAGAGGGTCTCACCCCACGTCTGCTCGTCGGTCATAGCTTGGGTGGCGCGGCCGCGCTCGTGGCGGCGTCCCGTATCGAGAGCATTCGCGCCGTCGCCACGATCGGCGCGCCGTCCGATCCAGCTCATCTCGAGCACTTGTTTTCAAGCCAAGTGCCGACCATCAACGCCGCGGGTAGCGCCGAGGTCTCGTTGGCCGGACGCACATTTATGATCAAGAAAGAATTCCTCGACGACTTGACGACTCAATCACTGCTCGACTCTCTACCATCGCTGAACCGCGCCCTGCTCGTTCTCCACTCCCCCGTCGACGATATCGTTGGGATCGATCACGCGGCAAGGCTGTATCAAAGCGCCAAACACCCGAAGAGCTTCGTATCGCTCGACCAGGCTGACCACTTGTTGTCTCGCCAGGAAGATTCCGACTACGTCGCTGAGATCCTCGGCGTCTGGGCATCTCGATACGTCGGCGGAGCGTAGCCCGGCGGGCTCGCTAAGCTATCGCAACGATAACCTTCGCAGAGACAGCCTCTTGCAAATTCGCTCCGGCAGTTCGCTCCGCGGTGGAACCTTTACTACGGAACCCGCAGAGAAGGACCGTCGATGGCGCAGGGGATTTCTACCGAGGAGCTACTCCAGCACGCTGGCTGGGTTCGCAACGTCGCTCGCTCTCTGACTCAGTGTGATGCGAGCGCGGACGATCTCGAGCAGGAGGTTTGGCTGGCGGCGTTGCGATCACCGCCCCGCCACCGAGAGGCGACCGGAGGGTGGATCCGCACCACCATTCGACAACTCGGCTTCAACCGCCGACGATCCGAAGCTCGGCGTCGCACGCGAGAGCAACACTCCGCGCGCCCTGAAGCAGTGGAGGCCACCGCGACTCCCGTCGAACGGATGGAACTCCAACGCGCTCTGGCCGAAGCCATCCTCGATCTCGACACGGACCAACAGACGATCATCGTGATGCAGTTCTACGACGAACTGAACGTCAGTGAGATCGCGCGACGGTTGGACGTCCCTCGATCGACCATTCAGGACCGGTCCCGCGCTGCGTTGAGTGCGCTGCGGGCCAGGCTCGACCACTCCTATTCGGAAGATCGAGTGCGACTCGAACGCACCTTGCTCGCCGTCTCCTTCTCCCCCGCGTCCGTTATCACCTGGACCTCGCGCGTCGCTCGAATCGCAGTGGCGCCGATCACCATCTTGTTGGGAGTCACGATGTTCACGAAGCTATTGATCGCTATCGGGGTCGTATCCGCCATCGCCATCGGCTTCACCGCCCTGCCCCGCGACCCGAGCAACTCCGAGGTTGCCGACTCCGCCCCGGTTACCGACCTGCAGCCAACACCTGACTCGGCTGCCCCGAAGAGCACACCGGTCGACGAGGAGACGCACCGGCTGCGAGGACACGTGCGCCACCGGCTGACCGGCGACGCGATCGTCGCAGCGAGCGTCGCCGTTATCTTGGATTCCACGAGTGAGACTCTATCCCGCACGACGACCGACAGCAGTGGGCACTACGTCCTCGACGTCTCCAGAGACATCGGACGGCGAGGATCGGTTCGCGTCTCGAGCGACGGCTTCGTATCGGAAGTTCGAGGTCTACAGTTTCACACGCAATCCGACTCGAGACTGCTCGAACCGTTCGACCTGTCGCCCGGAGTGCTGGTCGATGGCGTGGTGACCGACGAGGCCGGGCGCCCCGTCGCGGGAGCCCAAGTTGAACTGTTTGCGAACCTCAACCCGTATGGAAACTCCGGCTCAACCCCGCGGCTCCTCTCCAACAGCGTCGACAGATCACCAACCGATGCGCAGGGACGTTTCCGACTTCATGCGCCTCCGGAAAACGTCTTTCTCATAGTGACACACCCTGCGTTCGTACCGACGACGTCCGACATCTACGATGCGATTCACCCGGCAACGCTGCCCATCGAACTGCGACGAGGAGCTTCGCGGGTCGCCCACATTCGCGACACCGATGGCAACGCGATTGTGGAGGCTGATGCGTTCTGCATGGTCCCGGTTCTGGTTCGAAACTCTGCCGGGCGAGACCACGAGAAAACGTGGAGAGTCGACGCCGAGAGTGACGGCAACGGGAGAATCGAGTGGTTCGGATCGGAGTCGGCGACGGAGCTGGTCGTCAAATGCGCAGGATACTCGACCAAGAGAGTGCCCGCGTGGAAAGACCTCAACGAAGAACCGACCATCGTTCTCGATCGCGCCACGTCCGTGCGAGCGCGTGTCGTCGACAGCCGCGGTCGACCGGTGAGCACCGGCGTCTCACTGTTCTGGGGTACGAACCCGCTCGAGTCGCAACTCGACGCCCAAGGAAACCTTCAAGTGGCGATCGCACTGGACGAGCCCGGCGATCTGGTTCTGTTCGCCCGAGGATATCGAACTGTAAAATTGCCGGTCACTCCTCTCGAAACGAACGACTTTGCAACGGTCGAACTCGCCGACGAGCCGCCGGTCGAGATTCGCGTCGAAGACGCGAGCGGTCGACCCCTGCCGGGAGCGGTCGCCTCGATCCTGCTGGGACCGTTGGCAACTCCGATCGACAGCCGGACCACCGACGACAACGGCACCGTCTCGTTAGCGCCCGCGTGGATGCAGTTCGAATTGCAGGTCATCGCCGCCGGATACGCAACTCACCGCGTGACCGTCGACTCTCCCGCCGAGTTCAAGACGTCCGTCGTTGTTCTGCACCGCCCCGCTTCGCTCACCGGTCGTTGTGTTGATCGCGACGGAATCGCGATCAGTGGCGCCAAGCTGCACCTCGAGATTGGAACTTCGCGGAGCCCGCACCAATTGTTGCGGGACAAGTTGCGGGGGAACATGCTCGTCTCCGCTGCCGACGGTAGGTTTCGCTTCCCTAGTGTCCATCCCGAAGCGCCGGTCGAGTTGCAGATCGAACACGGCGCGTTCATCACGAAAACGCTACCGAGCCTTCGCGTCGATCAGACCGGGGCCCGAGATATCGGCGACATCGTTCTCGACCGCGCGCGACATCTTCGGGGTCGAGTGGTAGACGCGGCGGGCCGCCCGGTGCCAGAAGCGACAGTGACGGCACACCCCCCGCTAGTTCGTAGTCTCGGCACCGTCTCCATTCTGACGGACGATGAAGGCAACTTCCAACTCGTCTACACCGATCGAGGCGAGCTCACCATCTCGGTACGGGCGGTTGGATTCGCAACCGCTTCCAACATCGAAGTCCCGGGAGGATCGGAAGATCGCGAACTCGGCGACCTCGAGATTCGCCAAGGAACTCGCCTCACCGGGCAAATCGTCGACTCGAATCGAAACCCCGTCGTCGGCGCGAGCGTGACTGTCATGCTCAGCTCCGTCGGCGTACCACGAGTGGCCGTCATCGGGCGATCCGTGACCGACGTGGACGGTTCGTACACCGTCCACGGCCTACCACTCGACGGAGAGTTCCGACTCTCGGTCCGGTCGGCCCCACTGCAATCATTCCCGCAGTGGCGCGGTTCGTTCACGACTCCCCTCGACGTTCCGAACCCGATCGTCTTGGAAGAAGGCGCTACGCTGATCATCGACCTCGCGGGCGCTCCTGAAGGCTTCCACCGAGTGGACTATCGACTGCGCGGGGCCTCGGCGATGGACACTCAACTTGGCATCGTCCGAGTCGCGGGACATCGGGGAGAAGCGGTCGGGCTCAAGCCGGGCTCGTTCGACCTGACCGTGAGAGCGGACGGAACTTCTTCCGAAACACTCCAAGTCGCTCTAGCGCCTGGCGAGCGCGTCGAAGTGCAACCGACGTGGCCAGGCTCGCGCGGAGAAGGCGCTGTTATTGTCGTAAGGGACGATCGAGGGGAGCCCGTCGAGGGAGCGCAGGTTCGTGCCTTCGGAGCAAATCGACAACGCGAGCGTGGCACGACCGACGTTCGAGGCGAGTACACGTGCGCATTGCTATCGCGGATGGACGGATCGATCACCGTCGAGGCGAGTGGCTTCGCAAAGAGCGCCATGACGCGAGTCCCGCGCAGCGCCGACGTCGTCGCGGTCGTGCTGAAGCCCGAGTCGAGGGTCGAGTGCACCGTCACGAACCACGAGGGAGGTTTCGCCCCGGGGGTCCGAGTCCGAGTCGCCACCAGCGTCGACACGGTCTTCCATCACCGCGCATCCATCGCTCAATCCAACGGCCCGACCACGGATGAGAACGGTCGTGTCACGATCGAAGGGTTGACGGAAGGCACGCACTGGATGGTGTTCGAACGAGGTAGAGAAGTCATGGGAGTCGTCGAGAGCCGAGTCGCCACCGGCGAAACTGCGCTGTGCCACTTTCAGATTCCCGCCGCGATCGAGATTCACGGTCGGGTAACTCGCGGAAACACGCCGCTGACTCAGGGTGTTGTCACCATCACTGCGGCGGACCGAGAAACGTCGACGTCCGCCGTCATTTCGCCGAGCGGCAATTACACCGCGACCGTACGAAACCGCGGCGACTACCGATTCGCCTACGTCGGTCCCCATCAGCGCCTGAGTACTCTGTCTCGCTCCAAAGGCATGATCCGATCGATCGCCGGCGCCGGACGAATCGACATCGCACTGCGAGATGGGGCCACGATATCGGGTCGCGTGCTCGACTCCGACGGTGTCCCAGTTTCCGCCGTCTCCGGCCGACTGCGGAGCGCCAGGACCAGTAGCCAAAACTCAACGTACTTGTTTCGCACCGGAACCGACGGAGCCTTCACGATCGAAGGCGTCGAACGCGGCGATTACCACTGGGCGTTCTCGCGACTGGCCGAGAACTTGGCGGCGCCGACCACGACATTGCAGGTCGACGGAGACGACGCCGTCGACGTGGTTCTATGGTCGTCGATCCGTTTGAAACTCGACGTCCGGACCGAAGACGGCGTAGAGCCAATGCTTCTCATGGTCCAGGCGATCGACGCTGACGGCAACGCTCACTCAGTCAACCTCGATCGGCGCACGGAGTCGTACAACTGGCCCACCCGGTTTCGAAACGCCCGGATTGGCTGTTTTGGTTACGTGACCCAACGGCGTGAGCTATCCGACCTCGAGAGTGATCAAACGCTCGAAGTCCATCTGGTCAAGGCGGGCGTGCTCAAGGTCTACACGCTGTCGGCGCCAGAGACCCGAGCCGGAAACGTCTCCTTCGAGGTCGAGCCGCTCGACGGCGGCGCGTTACCCGAAGAGCTTCGCTCGGCCACAACCGGGTCGACCGGGTTCCGACGTCTGGAGTTGGCGCCCGGTCGTTACCGCGTCACGTCCGGAGCGACGACCATGGATGTCGAAGCCGTGGCCGGGCAAGAAGTGTCGGTCCGACTGCAAGTATCGGAGTGACCGGGAACCGGTGCCGCGCCCGCGCCACCGGATACTAGTGCCCCGTATCACAAGTTCGCCCGATAACCGCCGGCCGCTTTGCGCTCTGGCGTTGTTGCGCCTCCTGGAAGTGTTTCCGCTCGGCGCTGGCCCGTTCCTAGTTACCAATACGACCGCGTCGGCGCGCCTAGCCAGAGCGCAAAGCTACTCGCCGGATTCAGTTCGAGACAAGCTGCGCCGAGAAGCTGTCGAGGATCACTGGGTTGCCGAATCTCTTCTGAGTGATGGTTTCGATCAGTAGCCCCGTCTGCGTGTCGTAGACCCACCGTTGCAGGCCGCCGCTCCCTTGCGTCGTGATCGCAACCACCGACCGACCCGCTTGGTTCGGGCCCGCATGTTCGACGAACGTGCGATAGCCGGTCACTTGGTCGTGGTCGATCGCTTGCCCCTTGCGCAGCTGCGCGAGTGCCTGCGGCGCCATGGTCAGACTTCCGATCTGGCAAGCGGCGCAGTAGCTCTTCATCCGAACGGGTTGCCCCTGACCGTTACTCGCTTGCATGGCGACCTCGTAGCACACCACCACTGCGTCTCGGCTTTGCGTCGTCACGGAAATCGAAAACGGACTCGAACTCACCCCTCCACCCATGTTGAGTGACTTGCTGCCGCGATACTGAAGCGTCTGCCCCACCGTCGCGGGCCCCGCCGGGAGCGCTGCCCACGGCAAGTTCAGTTCTCGGACTGCGACGAGCTTGCTTACGACGAGTGTCGAATCGGTGGATCGAGACGGCCCGTATCGACCGGTGTCGGGATCGATCTGGGTCTGAGATTTGTTCGAACGCATGGTGGCACTCATCGACAGGTTCAATCCTGTCTGCAGGTCGTACATGCTGTGAGACGAACTGTTGGCACTGCGCATCTGAATCATGATCGACTGATGCTCTCGACCGTCATGCTGCATGCGACCCCGCGCGTATCGCACTCCGCCGTGGTCTCCGGAGGGAAGCTTGGCCAGCACTTCGGGGTGCACCCAGTACTCACAGCCACTCGGATGGCACACCAGGCTGGTCACGGAACTCGGCATCGGCATGGTCGCCTGTCCGTCGCCTTCGTACTGCCGAATGTCCATGACCACCGCGTTGTCCGTCACGGCAATGATATCGACGTGCGTGTAGCCGGCCGCGCCGCCGCCGTTGGGAACAACACTCGATCGAACCCGGCGGCCGTCTTCCAGGATCACGTCTCCGTTGGGATCCTCAGTGATCGTGGACTTGCCAGCAGAACCGATGACGTTTGCCGTACCGAGCCAAAAGGTGAGTCGAACGCCGGGACGGATGTTCTGCGGGGCACGCAAAGAGTTCACGTTCGGCACGCCTGCAAACATGGGGTCGACCGGGGCGGACAGACTAGAACGAGGCAGCTGGCGCAATTCTCCGCCGGTGCTGCCCCCGGAACCGCGACCTTCGAGGCCAGGCATCCCCCCGGATTTCCGGCGCGGTTGGGACGTAAGCTTGTCCTTGGTGCAGCGGAAGTTCGCCCAGCCCTCGTCATCGCTGCCCGCTCGACCGACTAGCACGCCGCCCTGCAGCGTCGCGACAATCTGTTGCGGTGCCATCGGGATTCGCTCGCCGGTTTGCACCACGAGCATCTCGAGCTTGCGGCTCTTGAATTGCGCGCGATCCGCCCGGACCTGACCGTCGAAATCGCCGGTCACCTTCACCGTAACGGAACGCTGTCGATCGTCTCGCATTGTTAGCTCGGCCTCGACTCGCGCGCTGTACCCGCCGTCTCGCTTCGTGATCATCAAGACCACGGGGTACGTGACCACGCCTCCGTCGTCGAGTTCATCTTGCGCTGTCCCCCGCCACGTGCCGAGCAACGGATCAGCAACCGGAGCAACCCCGTCGCGAGCCTCACCGTGGCCTTCGTCGCGCTGCGCTGCGCCTCCGGGTCGAAACTGCATACCGTCGACTGGCGTGCCAGCGACCAACAACAGTGCAACAACCAAAGTCCAGCTGGCGGTCGCCTTGTAGGTCATGCTCTTCATCGGGTGTCCCTTCATGGTGTCGTGGGCGGCGACGACTTCGCGTCGCGCGTCGCAACTCCATGCGAGACCCGGGGCGGGATGGGGCCATCGGGACGTGGATTTTTGACGACCTTCTGCCGCAGAGTGAGGCAGTGCGCCATAAACCAATACAGCTGAAGATCTTGGATGAGGCGTCTAGCCCGGGCACGGTCCGCATTCTGCGATGGCTAGCCCCAGGGCCGTTAGCTCGGATCATTCATCAAGCGAAGCTGCTCAAGGCTCCACTTCCCGCGAATCTCTGCGTTGGTCTTCAAGAACGAGCTAGCCTCCGCTACGGAGCCAAAGGCGGCAGCAATGACTCAGGGGCACGAACCACTCTCGAGCAGTACCGTCGCGAGCTTCCTGAACTCCAAAACGTGGAGGCTTTGCGCGGTAGCGCACGAGTCGTCGTCACCCAACGTCTCGCGCGCTCTTGCGCTTCTCGTCAAGATTGAACGCCGACTCCGCTTTTCCGCCACAAGGCAAATCAATCAAGGAGCGAGACGCCACCCCGCCACGGGTGGCGTTTCTCGTGTTGGCGGACACCGCGAAGTCCGATGTCCCACCTGCCCCGCGTTGGCGGAATCGCCAAGGCGCCGACGCCCTGTCGCTCCCGCCCTGTCGCTCCCGCCCGACGAGATTCCCGCGAGATTCCCACGAGAGCGAAACGAACGCTCGGATGACATCAGCCCTATGAGAAGCTCAGCGCTGTCGAAACAAGCGGCAACAACGTGTTCGAATCGAACGGCTTGCCGAGGAACGCGATGCCGTTGAGCTCCATGGCCGCGTCGAAGTAGCCCGGAGAATCTTTGCCGGTCATGAAAATGATCGGCACACGCTCCAGATCTTCTTCGCCGCGCAGCGCTTCAGCGACCGCAAGCCCATTGGCCTTGGGCATCACGACGTCGAGTATTACGAGGTTGGGCTTCTCACGACGCGCGACCTCGATCGCTTCGTCACCGTCGCCGCTCAGGACGACTTCGTAGCCCTCGTCTCGTAGCCGAATCGACATCGCGGTCCGGATTCGCTCGTCATCGTCGGCAATCAGAACCTTCTTCATATTCCCCTCAAAATCCTACGCGAATCAAAGACTACGCGAACTGGGCACCGAGGGCGCGCTGAACGAGAATCATCAGGTCGTCAGCGTCGAACGGCTTCTCCAGGTACGCGACTGGATCCCACGCTTCGGCGCGTTCGCGCAGATCGTGGCGCTTCGAAGCAGTGAGAAAAACGATCGGCGTCGTCGCTGTGTCAACGTTCCCGCGGAGCCTCTCTGCCACGATGAGGCCATTGCCGGCGGGCATGCTGATGTCGAGTAGAACGAGATCCGGAGACTCTTCGATAGCCTTCTTGATTGCGGTGACTCCGTCGTACGCAACGACGACTTCGTGACCGGCCTTCTTGAGGCGAACGGCAATCGACAATGCAATTTTGCTGTCGTCATCGACGACGAGTATCTTGGACATGATCGTCCCTTTCGTTGAGATCTATCTCGTTAGTAAGTGTGGTTCTTGAATATGACTTCATGCGGCATGGGTGGTCTCGGAGGATCGCTCGCGCCGGGGTAAAGAAACGGTGAAACAGCTTCCTTCGTCCACCTCGCTCGTTATTGAGATCTCGCCTCCATGGAGCCGGGTGATCTCACGGCACAGGTTGAGGCCGATCCCCATTCCTCCGATGAACCCATCCTCGTCCGCCACTTGGTACAGGCGATCGAAGATGTGAGCGTGGTGTTCTTCGGGAATCCCTCGCCCGGTATCAGAAATGGATACGCCCCACCCCGAATCCTCGTGCTCCAGACGAACCTCGATGGTTCCACCGGCGTCCGTAAATTTGATCGCGTTACCAATAATGTTGGTCAAGACTTGTCGGACTCGAGACTCGTCCACCGACGTCAGACACGCGTCTGCGGGGACAGAAACCGTCAACCCCAGCTCGCTCTTGGCGGCCGACGGCTGCATGGTCTTCACCGCCAACTCGACGATAGCTCGCAAGTCGTGATCGGCGACTCGAAGGTTCAATTTCCCTGTCTCGAGGCGAGTGACGTCGAGAAGGTCGTTGAGATGGCGAACGAGTTCGTCGCAACTCCCCTTGGATATCTCCAAGTACTCGCGTTGTTCGTCGGTCAAAGGGCCAGCAAGACCGTCGAGGACGATGGCGACGAATTCTCGGGCTGACGTCAATGGCGTCTTCAACTCGTGAGAGATGTGATGATAGAAGCGGCTGATTTCGTCGTTTCGAGCGCGAAGTTCATCATTCTTCGCCTCGATCTCCAGCCGGTGCTTGCTGACTTGACGCTGGAGCGCGCACTTGTCAATCGCGTTGATCAAGCTTCGGCGAAGGCTCTCTTCCGAAAGGCGTGACTTCGCCAGGAAGTCCGTCGCACCCCTGTGGATCAGATTCACAGCCAACTCGGTGGAATCGGTGCCGGTGAGCACAATGATCGGAAAGTCGACTCCCGCAGCGACAAGCTTGGAGACGACTTCTCCGCCGTCTGTCCCACCTAGGCCGTAGTCGACAATCAGAGCGTCGACCGTATGAGTCGTCGCGTATTGGATACCCTCGTCCGGCACGCGGAAGGGGATCAGCTCTATATCGAAGTCGCCGATTCGTCGAGCGGCGCGCTTCAGGAACAACATATCGTCGGCATCGTCATCGATCGCGACGATACGGAGTTGGTTAGGCACAAGTCTCTCCCTCTCGGCGAAGCTAGGTACCATCGATGGGAGCATATCCCGCACGAGTACATGCACGCCAACCGTGATCGACAGTCGCATACGCAGCCGTCGAGAGAAGAGTCGCTTACGATATTCCGATTCGAACGGTTTGTGGACGATCGACCTCATGGATCCTACGCGGCACTTCGGGCCCCGGGTGGATCGCCCGATTCATTCCGGCACTGGGTTACCGGAACAGCGGAGAATTCCCTATTCGTAGGTTCTGATCCATCCGAGACCTCCGCTCGGTCGCTCTCCTGGACACAGGACGCCCTGCTCATTACGAGGGACTATTCTTCAGTAGGTGCTCACCAGTAGAGAGAAGGAGACCAGATCCGATGAACGTGATCACAAGTCAGAGGCGCAGCGAGTCGAGTGTGAATTCGTGGGTTGGCCAGCACCTGCAACGGCCGACCGCGATCAAGAGTAACTCGCAGAAGACGAAGTCGATCTTGATCATCGACGACGATGAGCGAACGGCCAAGGCTCTGGCCGCCCGACTCGAGAGTTGGGGATATCGAGTCTTCACCGAAGCGAACGGCGTTGATGGAATCGACGCGGCCCGCAACCAGAACCCGGACTTCGTCTTCGTCGACATAGGCATGGCGGGCGGCGACGGGTTCTATGTCGCGCAATCGCTGCGAGAGACTCTCGGGAGTCTGGCCAACACCGCGTTCGCATTCATCACTTGTCAACGCCGCGACCACGTGTTGGATCGCTGCCTGGAACTCGGTGCCGTCGACGTTATCGAGAAGCCGTTCGAGCCGACCCAAATCTGGGATCTGTTATCAGACAACCTGGACTAGCATCGGCGACCTCGCACCGGTCGTGGGTCGCGCTCGGGTCCGCGTGCGACCCAGGCCTCCCCCGCCTGGCTGGCGTGTCATAAGTCAAGTATCTGCAAGCTAGAGCGACCGCCGCGATCGCTGACGCCTGTGAGAAGCGGCGAGCGCGCTCAAGGCGAATAGGTACCAATACCGACATCGGGGAAAAGCCTTCTTGGACGACAGGACCCCTGGTGCACTGACAACGCGGTTTTCGCGCGCTCCTGATATCCGATTCAGAATCGGAACACGCGCCCCTCAGGCAGACGCCTCGGTCGTTGAACCGCATCATTCGCTCGGTGATCGAGAAGTCACACCTCGAGCGAGTGGTCGCCGCGGAACGCAGCGCGCTCCAACGGGTCATCGAAGTCGCCTCGCACGACTTAGGGGCACCTGTGAACCGAATCCTTGGGTATCAGAGAATACTCACACAGGATTACCCGGTCGGCTCCACGGTCACACCGGACACGGTCGAATGCCTCGAAGCAATCGGCGAGGGTGCGAATCGCATGCAAGAGTACCTCGGTCGGCTCTCGGATTTGACGAGGGTCTCCAGCTGCGGGATCGTGTGGCACGATCTCGACCTCGGGGAAGCGGTGACGCGTGTGGTCGCCGATCTTGAACGCGCGGTAGCCGAGTCTTAGTCGTCATCGAAGCGGACGCACTTGCCACCGTTCCCGCCGACCGCGCCTTGATGCAAGAGATTCTGTTCAACCTGATCGACAACGCCATCAAGTTTCGCTGCGAGGACAATCCGCGAATCACCATCTCCACCCGCAACACGCCGCACGAGTACGAACTCATCGTCTCCGACAACGGAATCGGAATCGACTCCAAGCACCAAAGGGATGTCTTCGAACCGTTCACGAGAGTCCACGGGGAAACGTACTCCGGATGCGGAATTGGGCTGTCGATCGTTCGAGCTGCGGTGGAACGTCTCCGGGGATCGGTCACCGTATCGTCGAACCCGGACGGCGGAGTGACGTTCAAGACCACGGTGCCGACGAGCTGTACCCTCGGAGGGTGCGACCGTCAACCGCAAGAACTCCGCAGCCTCGCCGCGTCTTAAGCTATAGGCCAATTCGCTGGGCCATTTAGGTCCTGAAATGCGGAGACATTGCGACTGCGTGCTTGCCACGAAGCCATGCGAGCGTGGCGCCTTACGCAGGAGTGCGAAGAGCCGCCGTAATCGCATCCTCGATAGCTGCGGAGCTTATCGAGCCCTTCTCCAGAACGACGCTGCACTCGAGATCAGCGAAATCTTCCCGCAGTCGTTCGTCCCACAGTCCCGTGCAATGCACGACCGGCCCGTCGTATCCCGCGGCACGGATCGCGCCGAGGATCTCCAACCCGGTCGCTCCGGGAAGGCGATTGTCGAGGACGAGAACGTCGTAATCCTGCTCGGTAACAATTCCGACGACTCGATTTGCCATCGAACAGTGATCGATCTCGACCGAGTTCGACATTCTTCCCGCGAATCTACGAAAGAGCGCGGCATCGACGTCATCGTCGTCGATCAGTAGCACCCTCAAAGTCCCAGACCAGCCCATGTCGACCCCCGACCAGAGTAAACCGGCATATTCGCTTCACAGAATATTCGTCGACACTTCCAGAGCTTCGCTTGAGTAGAACTACGAACGTCGCCCTCCGCTAGCCTGCTCGGCGAGGCAAGAACAGGTGGATCTGGTTCATCATGTCGTTCCACGCGGACACGCCGACGCTTTCGGAGTCGAGGACGATGTGATGCCACGGTTTGGCCCGGAGCGATCGAAACCACCAACGTCGCAACCGGTGGCGCCGCATCCACGCGATCGTCTCGTCAACATCGATCAACTCGTCATCGGGATCCGCGATCACCAGAACGGGAATCGCTCCGACATGCTCTGGACGATCGAGTTTGTCCAACCCGTCGACCACGTCGAACATGGCGTTGTAGGAGTCGAGCGAGGTCATTCGGAACGCTCGAAACGCCGCCGGAGTCAAACTCGGTAGTGCGATGTTCCATCCCGCGAAGATCCGCAAGGGCCGCAACACATCAACCCCCCGACGCGGACGGATGGCCGGCGCCACCAGCACCAAGCCGTCGCAGTCGTGGCCTTCGTCGACCCACGAAACGAGAATCGCGGCCCCGAGAGAGTAGCCGAAGCCGACGATCGGGCCGTCGGGGTAGCGTTCCCTCGCATCTCGGAAGGTGACCCCCACCGCGTCTAGCCACAACTCTCGACTCGCGCCGTGCCGAGATCCTCCGACCGGGTCGTGGCCCGTCAGTCCGACCGACGCGACGGCGAATCCCATCCAGCGCAACGCTTGAACATACGCAGCCATAGAGCCCTGAGAGTTGTTGAGTCCGTGGACCAAGACCACGCTGCCTACCGGCGCACGCCCCCTCGGCTCGCTCCACGTCACGACGCGCACCGGTTCGCCGGGTCGAGCGCGGTCGAACACCAAGCAACCGCTAAGACACGGCAGCAACAGCAGCCACGCCAACAGAAACAGAAGCGACCTCATCGGAGTCGAACTCCGCCTGATACCCATTCGATCCCGATTCAGCTTCGCCTCGGACTTTCCGTGCGGGTCAAGGTGACCGGGACGCACGCGTCAACTCGCGGTCCCAGACGCGACCCCTTGATCGTACACGTTCTTGCGCAGCGCACGCCTCCAACGGGGACGCCGACCACCTCCTCGGACGCCCACCCCGCCCTATTGGACACAACCGAAGACTCAGTCAACACTTAGATGCACGCGACGTCAGCTGGGAGAACCGCTAGGATAGTGGATTGCAATCCCCGGTGGAGCCATCAGCTACCCGAGGTGCGACGTATCAGTTGTCTTGTGCAGAGGACGCCGGGTCGTTTTCGAGTGGGGTCGGGCGATCGTTCTCTTCACTACTAGCAGTGGTCGGGAAGTAAGAATTGAAGCCAAGGGAGTCATTGCAATGATCGTGCGGACGATTTTCATGATCGCCTTCGTCGGGCTAGTCGGAGCCATGGTCGCGCCGGCACCCAGCGCTAGCGCCAAAGGCAAGTGGGGTAAGAAGCTCAAACAAGCGGGCTATGTCGGTGACATCGAGGGTACGCGCGAGATCCTGAAGAAGATTGTCGACGCTGGAGACGTGGACGGCGCGAGCGACATCCTCGAGGCCATGGCGTTCATGTCGGTCGAGGACCTCCTCGACGACATTCTCCGCGCGTTCGACTCGTTCGGTGTCGAACCCCTCGCCCCGATCTTCGATGAATACGTCAGTAAGAAGCGAGACAAGGACCCCATTGGGTGCTCCTGCATCTTTCGGTTCGCGGCGAAGTTCACCGATGAAGCGTCAGAAAAATGGCTGCTGTCGGGAATGGAGTCGACCAACGCGATCACCATCCGCAACGTGCTCGAAGCAAGCATCGAACGAAAGTCGAAGAACGCTATCCCGAAGCTGATCGGCCAGCTCGAGACGCTCAACCCCAAGAAGTACAAACTGATTCGGTTCGAGATCGAAGACACTCTCTACGCCTTGACGGAGATGGAGTTCGACGTCGTCGAGGATTGGAAGAACTGGTGGGAAGTCAACGGTAGCCACTTCGACCCCAAGTCCGTCGGAGCCGACGACAAAGAGAAAGCGACCGGAGTCCGCAAGCGCAAGCGCAGCAAAGACTCTCCCGAGTTCTTCGGGGTCGAGATCCTCTCGAGCAACATCATGTTCGTGATCGACACGTCGGGCTCGATGCAACTGTGGGATCCCGCCACGGGTGAAAGCGGCGGGTCGGCCGACTGGCAAAAACGGCAGCGCATTCAGCGAGTCAAGAATCAACTGATCCGCGCGATCAGCGAACTGAAGAGGTCGAGTAAGTTCAACATAGTCGGCTTCAGCAACCGCGTCCTGGAATTCCAGAAGAAGGGTATCGTTCCCGCCGCAACGGGACCCAAGAAGAAGGCGCTCAAATGGGTCTCTAGCCTTCAGGCCAATGGCGCGACCCACACCGACGACGCCATGAAGACAGCGTTCAAGGACAAGAAAATCGACACGATCATGCTCTTGTCCGATGGCGCCCCGACCCGGCAAGGTGGCAACAGCGATCAAATCATTGCGCAGATCCTGCGCGACGTGAAGAAGTGGAACAAGATCCGCAAAGTGAAGATTTACACCTTCGGATTCGAAGGACCGGGCCGGTTTCCACCAAACTCACGCCAGCAAGGACAACCAGCCGCGAACCCCGCCTTCTCCGACTTCCTCAAGAAGCTCTCCTCCGAAAACGGCGGCACGCACACTTCCATCGACTGAGCACGATCGACTCCCTATGACACGAGCCGCTGATACGCCGCGCCGCGGCGTATCAGCGGCTCGTTGTTTGTCGGTCCTGCAGTCGAGCGTCTGCCGACGATTGTCGGGATCACGAGCGGGGCTGACGGAACGCCGTCTTCGAGATGACTCCCTCGGACTCGCGTACGGTGTGATACGCCCCGGCGGTCACGGTGATCTTCTCGAGATCGCCGCTCGGCCAGCGAATGGTGAGTTCGACCGGTCCATGTCCTTTGGGAGCGCTGATCAGCAGTCGCGGATCGTTGGCGGATAAGTACGACGCCGTCGAACGCACCTCGTGAAGAATCTTCTTGCCGGCGATTTCCCCCGTGACTCGGGCTCCGAACGCATCGCGATTGGATCTCGGAGGCTTTCCCTCGAGAAGTAAGCCAATCGACTCTCCCTTCCGGGTGGCGATGTTCTCGAGGAGGATCGGGGCCGCGCCATTGTTAGCAATGATCGCGTCGAGGTCGCCGTCATTGTCGATATCCGCGGTCGCCAAACCTCGTCCGGCACGAAGCGGAAGGTTCGGACTCGTGGCCTGCTGAAACACCTCGACGAACTTTCCGTCGCGCTGCTCGAAGAGCTGATCGGGCTGTTCAAATCGGGTGCCCGGCCGGGCTATCGCGACATTGTCGATCACGTGGCCGTTGGTGATCAGGAGATCGAGGTCCATATCGACATCGAAGTCGAGGAAGCGGATCCCAAAGCTCACGTAGGGGAGCGTCGCCGACCCAAGCCCGTAGGCGAAGCTCGACTCTAGTGCGCCTTCGCCCAGGTCGTTGAGGTAGAGCGAGGTCGTCTGCGCCTCGAGATTCGTGACGGTAATGTCCAAATCCCCGTCGCCGTCAACGTCTCCAAAGTCGGTGCCCATTCCCGCTTCAGGCTTGGCATTCTCACCGAACGCAGCACCGTAGTAGGACGCCTCGTCGACGAAGTGACGACTCTCTGAATCACCGTTGTTGATGAGCAGGTGATTAGCCGTGCCGTCGTTTGCGACGTAGAGATCCGGCCAGCCGTCATCGTTGAAGTCCCCACTGACGACTCCGAGCCCCTTGCCCGGTGCGACACCGCTTAGAGTCGACTCCGTCGTTTCCTCGAAGCGACCACCGGTCCCGCGATACAGATGATCGGTGACGGCATTGTAGGCGGCCGGGCCGCAATAAATCTCGACGTCGCCGATGTAACACCGCTGGTGTCCCTTCAGCGTAAAGTCGAGATAGTTGGAGACGTAGAGATCCAGGCTACCGTCGCGGTCGTAGTCGAAGAAGATCGCGGCCGTCGACACTCCCTCAGTCGCTGCGCCCCGAGCATCCGCCACACGCTCGAACGTGCCGTCTGAATTGTTCAGATAGAGCGTGTTCGGGCCGAAGTTCGTGACGTACAGATCTGGATCGCCATCGTTGTCGATGTCGCCGACCGCAAGCCCGATCCCGAACGCGCGATGACCGACACCCGCCGCCGCCGTGACGTCCCGGAACCGTCCGGCCCCGTCGTTCTCGTACAGCCTGTTTCCGTTCGGACGATCGACAGCCTCGTCGAGCGGCATGGCGTCGACGAAGTAGAGATCGAAGTCTCCGTCGGAGTCATAGTCGAAGAATCCAACCCCACCGGTCAAGATCTCGATCGCGTAGCGCCGTCCCGTCGCTCCGTTGTCGTGCACGTAGTCGATACCGCTATCCTGCGTAGCATCGCGGAAGAACTGCTGCCCGGTGGTTGTGGTGCGGGCGCGAGTCGCCCCGGTATCTCCCGACGAATTAGACTTCGACTCGCAACAGACCAGGAAAATGAGTGCGAGCGACGCGGCCGCGGTTCGTGCGATCACGGCGACCTCTCCGCGGCCTGGCGCCGCTTCTCGAGTTCGCGCTCCAGCCGCTTCTCTGAGCCGTCGGAGAAGGTGCGCCCGTAACTCTGAATCTCATCACCGGCTTCTTCCCAACGTTCGAGCTCTAGCAAAGCCACGATCTTCGTCTCCCTAGGCCCTCGTTCACGAGGCGACCGCGATATCTGTCGACTCACCCGACGAATGTCTTCTTCGAGTCGCACCGCCTTGTGGAGTCGATCCACCAGTGCTCTCGATTCGGCCTTCTTACCGGCCCGGCGAAGGCACGAAATGAGCCCGCGCAGCGCGGTCGCTTCGTTCGGGGATAACTCGAGCGCGCGCCGAAAATCATCTTCGGCCGCGACGAGCTCACTGTTGTGCTGGTGAATGAGTCCGAGTCGAGTGTAGACCCGACCCAAGCCGTAGTTCTTGACCGTGAGAGTTCGGTCGACGAGGGGTTGGAACTCGACCAAGGTTTTGTCGAACAGACCCGTGCGGTAGTAGAGGAGACCGAGTTCGAGACGCAGCCAACCGAGGTCAGATCGCTCACGACGGATGCGTTCGAGCGGCTCGAGCGCACGGACAACGTCGTTCTGCCCGAGGTGGTACTCGAAGATCCACCGCAACAATCGTGTATGTACGTCGCCGTACGGAGGTGGAAGTTTGTCGACCGCGGCCTTGAGTTCGGCAGCGGCGAGAGCGCCTTGCTTCTTTTCGCGCCGAAGCTCCGCGCGCTCGAGGAGCAACCCTTCGTGGTGCGGCGAGTATTCGAGAGCTGCGGTCAAATCTCCGATTGCGGGATCGAGCTGTCCCAACGCGCGATAGCACCGAGCCCTCACGACATGTCGGTTGAGGTCCTGCGGTGATTTGTCGAACGCGAACTCCAGCTTCTTGACCGCCGCCGCAAAATCATCGGAGCGATACAGGCAGTAACCCCACGTGTGGTAACTGCGGTTCGCAAGTCGGCGTTCGCCGACAGCTTGCTGCGCTTCCTCGAACGCTTCCGCGCCGGCGCGATACGCGGCCTTGGCTCGTTTCTGATCGGACTGCAGAAGCTTGTCACCGCTAAGGGATTCGACGTGTCCCTTGATCTGCAGTAACGCAAAGTCTCCGGGATGGTTAACGAGCGCGAGAGTGACAATGAGCTTGGCGTTCTGCAATTTTCCCGACTGCAGCGCTTGCTCGGCGCTGCGGATCGCCTTGTCACGCTCACCGTCCGTCGACTGGCCCTCCGCGGCTGGAAGCAGGGTGATCAAGAGAGCAAAGAGCACTGCGGCGACACTTCGGCGCGAGCCCGTTGGCCAGACCGCGACACGGTGCACAGTGGTAGGAAAAGAGGGAGGGAGCATGTTGCGACGATATCACTGTCGGGTGCGTGAATCAACTCAGCCGAGCGCGAGGCTCACCACGATCGAGTATACTTCCGGCTTACCGGACAAGGTCCACTACTCGGTTTTCGGAAGAGGATGTTTTGATCGTTTTTCTCTTGTCGGCGGCGCTCACGGCTCCTTGGTTGGTCACCGACTCCATGGTCGAGCGACTTGCCCGAGTCTCGTCTTCCGCTAACCCGCGCACGAACGCGTTCCTCAATCGGCAGCGGGTTGAGATGCTCGCCCGCTACGCCAAGACGCTCAAAGATCCTGGCAGGCAGTTCAAAGCGAAACACGATGCCGCGGACGAGCGCGTCAAGTCGGGAGATGCGGCGGGAGGAATAGTAGAACTCGAGGGGCTGCTCGCTCTTCTACATGATTCGCTTGCCAAGCCCCCGCTCGTCGTCGAACTGGCGGTGCGCGAGAGCCTCGCCGTGGCATGCCTGCGCCTCGGCGAACAAGAGAACTGCGTCGACCATCACGGTGCCGATTCGTGCATCTTTCCCATCTCAGGATCGGGTTTGCATGCGCGACCACAGGGCTCGCGGAAAGCGGTCGAGCATCTCACGTGGCTTGTCGAGAAACAGCCCGCCAAGCCAAGGTACCGCTGGCTGCTGAACCTGGCCTGCATGACACTCGGAGACTACCCGGATGCCGTGCCCGCGGAGGCTGCCATCCCTCCGGACCTCTTTGCGTCGGTCTACGATGTTGGCCGTTTCCATGATGTTGCCAGCGCGGTGGGGCTCGACACGGTAGGCCTGGCCGGTGGCGCGAACCTGGATGACTTTAACGGCGACGGATGGCTCGACGCGTTCGTCACGTCGTGGGGACTGGCGGATCCGTGTCACCTCCTTATCAATCGCGGCAACGGCACCTTTGAAGATCGTACCTCGGCATGGGGACTCGACGGCATCGTCGGCGGCTTGAACACATCTCACGCCGACTACGACAACGACGGCGATCTCGACATCCTCGTTCTGCGCGGGGCATGGCTCATGAAATCGGGCCGCCACCCGAACTCGCTTCTTCGAAACGACGGCGGTCGGTTCACCGACGTGACGATAGAGTCAGGTCTGTTCTGCGAGCATCCGTGTCAGGCCGGCGAGTGGGGAGACTTCGATCGAGACGGTGACCTCGATCTCTTCATCGGCAACGAGTCGTCGAAAAACGAGATTCACCCTTGTCAGCTCTTCGAGAATCAGGGCGATGGCACTTTCCGTGACATCGCATCTGAAGTGGGGCTCGCCCACGTCGCGTTCGTCAAAGGAGCGAGCTGGGGTGACTACGACAACGACGGCGATCTCGACATCTACTTGTCGTCCATGGCGTCGAAGAATGCGCTCTACGAGAACCTCGGGCGAGACGCCACGTCGAAGAAGTGGAAGTTTCGTGACGTCACTGCTCTAGCCGGGGTTGCCGAGCCGTCGACGAGCTTCGCGACTTGGTTCTGGGACTACGACAACGACGGATGGGAAGACTTGCTCGTCTGTTCCTTCGGTAGCTTCACTCAGAACATGCTCGATGATGTCGCGGCGGACTATCTCAAGAAACCTCATCGCGACGAGTGCTTTCGTCTGTACCGCAACCTCGGTACGAAGAAGTTCGCCGAGGTCAGCGATCGAGTGGGCCTTCGTCGGGCCACCATGGCGATGGGCGCAAATTTCGGCGACATCGACAACGACGGGTACTTGGACCTCTACGTAGGAACCGGGCAACCGGATCTGGGGACTCTCGTTCCCAATCGCATGTTTCGTAACGCCGGAGCCGCCCGCTTTCAGGACGTCACGACGTCTGGAGGGTTCGGTCACCTTCAAAAAGGACACGGCGTCGCGTTCGGTGACGTTGATCATGACGGTGATCAAGACGTCTTCATCGTCATGGGCGGCGCGTACGACGGCGATGTCTACATGAACGTGCTGTTCGAGAACCCCGGGCACGGTAACCAGTGGATCACCCTCGAGCTTCGCGGTACGCAGTCGAATCGGTCTGCGATAGGTGCTCGTGTTGCCGTCGAGTTCGATACCCAAGCTGGGCGCCGCGTTGTTCATCGCACCGTCAACACGGGGGGCAGCTTTGGCTGCTCGACGCTTCGCCAGGAGATCGGACTTGGCGACGCCACCGGAGTCGCTACCGTCCGTGTGCGATGGCCCGCCGGCGTCGAGCAGACCTTCGACACCATCGAGATGAATCGCCACTACCAACTCGTCGAAGGCGATCCGGCAGCGAAAAAACTCGTTCGCCCCAAGGCTCAGTTGGGCGGCAAGGCGGAGTCCCGACCAGCCTCGCGTCCGAAGTGACGGTTCGAAATCGTCCGTGTCGTGCCGCCGTCCGTGAGCACGGACCCGTGATTCATCGACGTCACCGAGCGTGGGCGCGCCGAATCAACTCGGTGCGCGCCGCTTGGCGCTGTTCGCTGGTCAAGCCTTCGAGCGTTCCGCCAAGACTCTCCTGCGACCTCATTTCTCGAGATAGCGCTACCCAGCGATCGACGTCGCGCCGGCTCGCCATGCGAGTCCGCGTATCCCAAACCTTCAACGTTGCGTCGCCGGATCCCGTGACCAGGCGCGTGCCGTCGGGGGTCCAAGCAATCGAGTAGACGAACGAGTCGTGGGCGCGCCACTCGAGTTGCTGGGTGTAGTACTTCGTTTCGTAGAGCAGCACGCGCCCTTCTCTGGTGCCGACGGCGAGAACGCGCCCGTCGGGACTATAGGCGCAGCAATACGGAAGGAACTCGAGTTCCCGGTCAGCCACGGCCGTACCCGTGCCCAACTCCAGGACGTCCAACTGTCCGGCTCTCGACACCCCGTGCTTACCGCGCACCACTGCGACCTGGGGCTTCGTGGGATGGAGCGACATACCCTCGGCCGAAGGGCCAGAGTCCACGAGGTACTGCCAACGCTCCCCCGGCAAGGATCGTGGCAACGTGGCGAGTTGCGGTTTCGGAGGATAGAACGCCACGGACGCACGATCTCCGTTCATCTGAGCGTGCTGGCTCAACCGCGCCCGGCCTTCGGGTTGGAGCGCTTCGACGAACGCGTCGAGTAGCTCCAAATGCCGTTTCTCGTGGCCAGGGAGACGCGCGGCGACGTCGATGTCGCCGGTCAACAGGTTCCAGTCGATCAGCGAGATGTACGGCCCGTCGTACGACGTCGTCACAACGAGACGGTCGTTGTTCGGGCTGAATGCCATGAGCGCGTCCCAGCTGCCGGGGTCGTGCACCGTTCGTCTTAGGGTGGCGACCTGCGCGGCGGTACGGGTGTCCCAAATGCGAATCCAGGGATCGAGCGGCGCCGATGACGCGACGAGACTGCCATCGTTCGAGACGGCGAGGTGATAGATCCAACCGGGATAGCTTACCGGCGAGTCAGGAACCGGTGGGCCCTCCGGTTGTCCATGACCGCGAAAGGTAACGCAGCGATGATCGCGATCTACCTCACCGGTCCCCGCTTCTTCGGGATCGACCTCGAAGATCTGCGTCCGGGCGTATCCACTAAAGATCGCCAACCGTCGGCCCGAGGGTGACGGATTGACCGTGCACGCGACGTTCGCTTCGAAGAAGAGGTAACCGTGCCCACCGCCTAGGTCGGTCGAGAGCGGCTCGCACCGAAGGGGCTCGCCCGTCTCCGTGTCGCCGAGCCACCAATGGGCGTTGCGCCCGACCGCGACGTATCGGCCGTCTCTCGGGTAGCGGAACTCGTAGTACGATGAGACCTGGTGGGTGAATCCCTCGGCAAAGGGTTGGTCCACGGTGATCTCGCCCCCATCGTCGGGCAGTGAAACACGTCGCCATGTCCGCAGAGCGTTCGTTTCGGCTCCGGCCAACGGTCCGTCGTGGAGGATCACTCCGCCGCGCACCGGAGAACCGGTCGCTTGCTGCCCGGCTTCGATCGAGTGGCGAAGTCGCACCCCGCCTGTCGCCACGTCGAGCACGGTAACCGAGTCCTTCTTGTTGACCACGACGTGCTTACCATCGGGGCCGAGCGCGGCTCGCTCTTTGTTCAGTAGACCGGGGATCTCGAGAACCGACTCGCCGTCGACGTGAACCTCGGCCCGGTTCGCGGTGCGGTAGGACAACACCGTCCGACCGTCGTCGCTGACCTGCCATTCGCGCAGAACACCCCCTCCTTCGTCTTCGGGTTCGGTACTCCAGTGGTGGAGCGGAGCGCGGCTCAGCACTCTCTCTTCATGCAGGTCGAGAAGCAGGACGTCGTCGTCCACTCTCGCCACCACCACTCCGCCGGTGCTGCACGACCAAAAGTCGATGAGCCCAGAGCCCTCGAACAGTCGCTTGACGATTCGATGTTCAACGAGGGAGTAGAGAAGCAACGACTGCGTCTCTCGGTCGTGAATGACCAGGTGATCGTCGTCCGCGAAGTAGACCCGTCCGACCGGCGCCTCGACGATGGTGGGAGCAGCGCGATGGAGAAATCGCCACGCGACCCCACGCGCTTCGCTCGGAACAAGTTGCAACTGCGCGGCGGCGTCACGCGCTCGATCCGCAGCCAAGAGAACCTGCGTCGACTGAAGCAGCCCATTGATCGCGTCGTTCGCTTTGCGGTCAGCCAAGTCTCGTTGGTCGCGCGCTTGCGCACCAAAGATCAGCGCAAGGATCAACCCGATCGTTAGCGCAACGATCGCAACCGTTGCGCCGCCGACCAACGCTCGGTGTCGCCGGGTGAACTTCCGCACGAGATAAAGCCGGGTCGGCGCGCGCGCCACGATCGGCTCGTTGGCCAGGAATCGACGAATGTCAGCGGCCACCGTGCTTGCCGTCGGGTAGCGCCTGGTGCACTCCGACTCCAGCGCTTTGCCCAAAATTGTCTCGATGTCTCCGCGCAGGCTCGGGTCGAACGTGCTGGCGCGCGGTGGATCACTACTGACGAGGAGATGCACTGCCTTCGTCAGCGACAAGTTTTCGATCTCTCGCGGCAATCGACCGACCAGCAACTCGAACCCGAGCACGCCAAGCGCATACACGTCGACTTGTGGCGTGATTGCGTCTTCGGCCTGTTCGAGCTGCTCGGGAGCCATGTAGGCGAGCGTTCCCACCAGCTGCCCTTCCTCGGTCACCACGGTCGAGAGCGTCGCCGATTGACTCGACGTGCGCGCGATGCCGAAGTCGAGGATGCGCGGGTGCCCGTGCGCGTCGACCAATACGTTGTCGGGCTTCAGGTCGCGGTGGATCACCCCGCGGTCGTGCGCGTACTGGACCGCGTCTGCCACCTGTGCGAGCAGCTCTAGACGCGCCCGTCGGTCGAGGTTGTTCCTATCACAGTGCGATCGCAGATCGACACCGTCGACGAGCTCCATGGCGAAGAACGGCTGCGGACCGCGTCCGAGGTCGTATGTCCCCGCTTCGTAGATGGCGGCAATGCCGGGATGTTTGAGTTGGCCGAGGACCTGCGCTTCTTGGCGAAAACGACGCAGTCGATCGACCGTCGCATGCATGGGATGAAGCAGCTTGATCGCGACGCGACGACGAGGTGACTCTTGCTCCGCCTCGTAGACGATACCCATCCCGCCCTGACCGAGCTGACGGACGATTCGGTAATCACCGATGCGATCGGGAAGCCACGGCGTAGAGGCATTCGCAGAAGAAGCGTCGTACACTCCGTCGAGTTCTCTGCGTCGATCTTCGAGTTTGCCCTCGGCGAAGTCGTCGTCGGACTCCTCCAACCCGGCGGCGAGCAAAGCGTCGACCCTGGATCGCAGGGCAGGGTCCGCACCGCACTCGGCATCCAGATACGCGGCACGTTCGGAGGCGGCGAGTGTGCGAGCGTGATTCACGATGTCGAACATGCGCGCGTAAGAACCGGCGTCGTCATTCATGCCCGGCACTCCGTCAATACGCGCACGATCATGGGCATCACGCCGACAGCTCGGTTCGCAGCCACGAGCGTGCCATGAACCAGTCACCCTCGATGGTGGTGTGAGACACGCCGAGCACGGTGGCCGTCTCACCGATCGACAGCCCTCCCAGAAAACGAAGCTCGACCACCCGCGCATGCCGATCGTTGAGGGCCCCGAGCCGTTCCAGCGCATCGCTCAAGTCGAACAGATCGACGCCGCCTGCAGTCGCCGCACTCAACTCATCCGACAGCGTCACGCGATGGTTGCTGCCGCCGCGCTTCTGGCGACCCAGTCGCCGCGAGTGATCGATGAGGATCCGCTTCATGGCACGGCTGGCGATGGCGAAGAAGTGGATGCGGTTGTCGAGTTGGTCGAGATGTGGCGCGAGCTTGATCCACATTTCGTGAACGAGCGCGGTGGGCTGCAAGGTGTGACCGCTTCGTTCGCCCGCGAACAGCCCCCCCGCCACTGTGCGCAGTTCGTCATAGACGAGCGCGAGCAACGAGTCGCCGGCAGACTCCTCACCGGCGCGGACGTTCCGCAGAAGCTTGGTCACAGTTTTGGGGTTCACAGCGTTCTCGTCTTCGCTCGGCGTGACAGAGATCGTCAATCGTCGGGCGCGGGCAAGAGCGCCGGAAAGGCGAGTTTAGCGCTTCTAGCGAGCCTGCATAGTTGGACTATCGAACGGGACGATCGACCCACCGCGGTTCCTCCCTCGCCCGGGGAGCCCCGTTGTCACACTCCTCATCCAAGCAACGACTTACGTCGTTTCCATTGGGAGTCCTCCCGGCGTTGGCGCACTTCCCCCTGACGGCCAATGGGCCGCGCGCGACGACTCCCCCCTGCCTTCGGGAGCACGTCCGCGCCACCAGTTCTTGGAAGGCGACTACGAGGAGTGTGCGATGCAACGACATAGTCGAGGAGCGAACAGACACGGGTTGGGGATAAGGTTCCTCTTTGGAACGGCTCTCCTCTTGACCATCACTATCGGGCAACTGCACGCGCAGACGTGCCCTTTGAAGATCGGGAGCATTGCCGCGCCTCGAAGCGGCTTCGCGATAGAGACGGCTCCGTACTTCGAGCAGTTCCGCTCATTGTTGGGGTCCAACTTTGACCTCAGTTTCGTCGGACTTCCAGACCTCTTGGCGCCTGAGATGGCGGACTTGGACCTTCTTGTCCTACAGGCGAACGAATTCCCTCCGCAAGCGGGAGAGCTCGCCGCACTCATGACGTTCATCCAAGACGGTGGAACCGTCCTCATGAACCCGGCGCCCCACGCCGCCAGTCAAGAGCCGAACTCGGATCTATGGTTGGCCCCGCTGTCGCTCGACATGATCCCCGCGACCTCTTCGTCCTCGGTCGTGACGTTCCCGGTCATCACTTCCACCGACCCGGACGTGGCCGCAATCGTGAACGGCTCTTTCGGTCCCGTATTGAACTTCCGTAACCGCTACGTCGGGAGCTTCCAGCCGACCGGCGTTAGCACCTTCGAAGATGTCGGCGTGGTGTCGCTGGCGGGAGGCGGCAATCCAAATGAATCGGTCTTGAGTCTGGTCCCGCGCGGCACCTACGGGACGGGCCAAGTCCTGATCGTGACGAACTTCCACGTCTTCATCGACCCCGAGGACATCACCGGGGGTCTGATGGATACGCAGGACAGCCAGGTCTTGCTGCTGAATCTTGTCGACAGCGCGACCGAAAGCTGCTCGCCGGTAGGACCGACGCCCTACCAAGACGCCGTCCTCGCCGACAGCCCCGTTTCGTACTGGTCGTTCGAAGAGACCTCCGGAACGATCATCCACGACCAGCAGGGACTCAACGACGGAACGTTGGTTGGTGCACCGATCCTCGACCAACCCGGATCGCCGGGCGGCGGACGGTCCATTCAGTTCGCGAGCGGCGGATTCGTCGATATCGCCAACGACCCGAGCATCACCTTCACGGATACCTTCTCGATCGAGATGTGGATCAACCCCACGAACCTCACGAATCAAATGTACATCGTCGACAAGAACTACGACGAGTACTCGGTCATCCTGGGCTATCAGCCGGGCAACACGAACTTCTTCCAGAGCGGCTACATCAACGGCGGCGTCGCCTCGCAACTGCCGGTATCCATCGGCAACTGGCACCACGTCGTCTACGTCAAGGACGCCAATGGCCTGGCCGACAACTGGCGCGGGTATCTCAACGGCTGTGAGTTCTTCGTCGAAACGGCGAACTTCACGCTGACACCCAACCCGAACGGCAACGGCGATCTTCACCTAGGGAGCTCGCGGAACTTCTTCAACTACCTGGGTTACCTCGACGAGGTGGCGGTTTACGACTACGCCCTCAGTGCGGGCAGCGTATCCGCGCACTACGAAGCGGCCACCGGCATGGTCTGCCCGCTCGATGCTCCGCCGATCGCCGATGCCGGAATGGACTTCACCGCTCTGGAAGGCCAATCGGCCGTCACGCTCGACGGTACCGCGAGCAACGACCCCGACAGCGATCCGCTGGACTACCAGTGGACGCAACTGAGCGGCACGTTGGTCACGCTGTCCGGCAACACGACGGCGCAGCCGGCGTTCGACGCGCCGATCGTTGGCGTCGCAGGAGAGATCCTCACGTTCGAGCTCGCCGTGACGGCCAACGGAGTGACGGTCACGGACACCGTCGACGTCGGCATCATGGACACCGCGGTGGCGGACCTATCCGAGGTCTCGGCCGACCCCGAGATCATCTCCGCGTTCGGCGGACTCTCGACCATTACGGTCACACCTCGCAACTTGAGTGGTGATATCGTCGGCCCGGGAGCCCTCGTCACTCTGACGACTACCGGCGGAACGCTGCTCGGTTCGCCGGTCGACCAAGGCGACGGAACCTACACGCAAGATCTCGAAGGCGTGCTCGGAACACCGTTCGGTCAAGTCTCCGCGATCGCTAACGGAGCGCTACTCGACACCATGCTGATCGTCTCGTTCGTCGAGGTCGACCCGGACCTGAGCACCATCACCGTCGACGACGGCACCGCGTTCTTGGGTGCCATTCGCACCGTGACCGTCACTCCACGTGACGACTTCGGCGCTCTGCTTGGTACGGGCCTCCAAGTGGTCATCGACACCACCGTCGGCGACCTCATCGGTTCACCGTCGGACAACGGAGACGGAACGTACACGCAAACCATCGAAGCGACCATGCTCGGCACCGCGGCGATCACCGCCACGGTCGATCTCTTGCCACTGGCCGTCAGCGCGTCGCTGACCATCACCGATCCCGCAACTCTGGGTGACGTGATTGGCGCCGAAGCGGACGAGACGCTCCACGTCTACGCGTCGATCCAGGAGGCGGTCAACAGTGTCACGGCGGACAATCTCGTCGCGATCTACATCGCCCCCGGTATCTACGCCGAGACGGTGAAGATCAAGAACCTGTCCGGCCTCACGATCGAAGGACTGTCGGCGACCGACCCGGTGATCGTCGACGGACTCAAGCTCGTCAGTAGCCAAGACATCACGATTCAGTACCTCGAAGTGGACGCGCAGTACAGCTGTCGACACGGCGTGATCATACGCGGCCGGTGTGCGGCAAACTCGAACGTGACACTTTCTGGACTCTACGTTCACAACGCACCGCACAACCGCCAGGGCGTGGTGGTACGACGCAACAACAGCAACGTGACCATCGCGGACTGCACGATCTCGGACAACGGTCGCAACGGAATCGCGCTGCGACGCGAAGGCGGTGACCACCTCGTCATCGGCTGCACGATCTCGAACAACGGTCGCAACGGCATCCGAGTGGGCCGCAACGTGACGGTGTCGATCGAGTGGAACACGATCGTCAACAACGGTACCGCGAGCGGTAACGGCGGCGGACGTTACGGCGTCCTGCGACAACGAGCGTGCAACGGCGGGCAACCCGAGAACATCACGCTGATCCAGAACGTGTTCTCCGGGAACTGCGGCAAGGTCGTGAACAACAAGTCGGATACCGATCTACGCAACTACGATCAGATCATCGACGCGACCGACGACCAGCCGGGCTACCTGCCTATGTAGTTTCGCAAGGGAAGTGGCCTATTCAGCCAACATTTATTGGGGCGGGACTCGTAGGAGTCCCGCCCCTTTTTCTTGTCCACAGCGTGTGGAACAGCCATTGAGGAGACTTTAGCCCGGACTGTCCGCGGTTGAGGTGAGGCCGAAAAGTGCAGGTGCGGTGAGTGGTGAAGTTCGGCGGAAGCCATTTCGCGCGATGGCCTGGATACCGCAAAGAGTAATGACACCAGCGCGAGCGCGATATGGAAAACTGCGGCATCCGCGGTCCGGCCGAGATCACCCTACGAAGGATCGCCGGCTACTTGCCGCCGCCCCCCCGCTGACCCGCCTCGATCCATGCGAAGAACTCGGGCGTCCGTCGGCGCACGTCGGGACCGATCACCGGGGACGCGGCCGCCCAATCCAGATAGAACGTCAGGTCGGCCCGCGCCTCGTCGGGCGAACGACGGCCCATAGCCACTGCGATCAACGCCTGCTCGGCGGCGTGCAGCTTCGGGTCGTCCGGACCGTGTCCGCGATCCACACCATGGGCGGTGCCTTCGTCGATCGACTCCGTCTCGGGCTTACCGTCGGGAAGTCTCGTGGTCACTCTCGTCACCGGACCCGTCACCTGGTAGGAGATAATTCCGGTGGGCAGCGCTTCGGTACGGTAGACGAGCCACTCTACTCCCGAGGCAGCGATGGGCCAATGCGCCGGCAGGACGGGAGATAGGCGCAGATCCAGACCTGGTTTCGGCAAGGCGGCTCTCACGCGAAGAAGGAGTTCGGACGAGGATGGAACGGGCGCTCGGTCCTGCACAGGATCCTCCTGGGTGGTGGGTACGGTAGGAACGGGGACGACCGGGCGACGCGCCCCGCAAGCCACGAGGGAGGCGACCACGACAGTGGCCGCCCAAACGATCAGGCGGTCGCGTCTCATACGTTCTTGACCAACGCCTTTCTATCCGCCACGGACCTTCCCGTGATATCGTCGCTGGGCGGTGCGGGTGGAGGATGGTTGTCGTCGAACGCGAGAAAGTCCGAGTCCTTACCCGCCTTCTTCCGAGCGGCCTTGTTGAGGGAGACCAGCAGTTCGGACGCCGTGGCCTTCATCACCGTCTTGTCCAGGTATGGATCCATCACGAATCCTATGCGCGGGGCGTTCTTCGCGATCGCGTCGCGCAGGTTGAACACGGTGATCGAGTCGGCGACCGAAACCCGAGTGTTACTCGGATTCGTGGCCAAGGTCCTGATGGTACGGTCCACCACCAGGTTGTAGACGACGAACGCGTGATCGACATTGGCATTCCCGGAGAGGATCGCCGCCGCCACGAGGCTGCCCGGTAACTGCATGATGCTCCGCAACACCGAGAAGGAACTCGACGCGTGCTCACCGCAATGGCCCGTGCCGTACTGCAGCGCCAGAGCTGCGTTCTTGTCCTCGTCGCCGGCGAAGAACCTCTCGCTCAAAGTGCGAGCCATGAAGACCGGCGAGGACAACCACGCCTGTTGATGCAGCGTGCCGAACAAGTCCGACAGCAACCGCTGGTGGGTCTCCGTTTTCATGTCCTCCCGCGCTTGGCCCCAATGATTGGCGGTGATCAGTTGCAAGTCGAGATCATCCCGAAGGTCCGTGGCGAGCTTGAGCGGCGACTTCCCTTTGTGTCGATCGATGACCGCTTTGCGCATGCGCTCTCCGCGAGCCATGTCCGTGTGGTTCACCAGGAAGATGAACACGTTGTCGGTCCAGATCTTCACGTCCTTGCGAGCGGAGTCCGGTCGGCCGAATCGGGCTAGTTTCGACCAATCCATGGCGATGAGCTTCCGCATGAGCTCTTGCTGCGTCGCCGTCGGAGGGGTGTCGAATCCGATCTCGATCATGAGCTTGACGGCTGGGACCTTCGAGGGGGCGACGGGCGGCTTGACTTCGGTATCGATGAGAATCGCCTGGAGAGGTTTGGCCGTTTGCGTGGCCGAGTCGTACGTGATCGATATCTTGCCGCCGGCGTCCGAGTGCTTGAACGTGGACAGGATCGCTTTGGAGTCGTTGGGGTTCGCGAGATTGTGCAGGTCGGCATCGTTGCGAGTCATCTGTTGGAGCATGACGTCGAAGAACGTGTTGAAGGTGAACTTCGCCTCCAGGAACAGCTTCGCCCCCCTCGGCAGAGCGAGGAACTTCTCGATAACACCGGAAGACTCCGGTTCCATCACGTACAGGTTGAGCTTCTCGTCGTACAGTCGCGTTTTCGGCGTGGCTTTGCGATCCAAGAAGTGGTGCGACCCGCCAAAGAGACCGCTCACCCGCAGTTCGGTCAGGGACTCGTTGGCTATCGCGTAAGACGCACTCTGGAGTGAGGTCGTTATCGTGTTGGGGACGATATCGCCCTTCCAGGTGAGCCCGACCGCAACCGACAGTTTGCCCGTGAATCCAAGGATAGCCATGCGCGCCCCTGCCCTTACACCACTATCGAGTCGCCACGTTGATTCGGAAAGTCTCCCACGGCCTGGCGGCCGAATTCCGGGAAGCCCGCGTCGAAATGATCCAGGAATTCGTACGGATCGCTCGAGTCTACCGCCACCTGAAGCTTGGCCATCGTCGTCTGCAATTCGCCGTTCAACTCGCCCGCTCCGTCCGCTGGCGCGGGCGTATCGCTCAAGGTGAAAGGTTCTTCGTCGCGCGCTTCCTCCACCGTTTCCAACGTCTCGGGATCGACGCGGTCGAAGGTGAAAACCCCGCGACGGTAGACACGCTCCGGAGCGTTCTTGGCCTGCAAATCGGGTCGGCGGTCCTTCGGAAAGAACAGCAACTCGACCCGCCGGTTGGCCAATGACGCGACGCCGTCCTGGTCGGGCCGATCGACGGGAAAGCGTTCACCACAACCCAGAGTCTTCTTGTTGTCGTCGACGAACTTCAACTTGGTGCGCAACGTCGCAAGCGCATCTTCGCCTCCCGCCTGCGACGCCATGGCTGCCTCGAGAACGTCGAAGAAGGCGCCCCGGGATTGATCACCCACCACCCCGTCCACGCCGATGCTCTTCCCGAAGTCATCGTTGTACGCCTTCTGGAACGCCTTGATCTCTGCCGTGGTCGGCCGGGTCGGATCGGCGGGATCACACGGAAACCCACGCGAGTCCGCCGCGAAGGCCAACATGCTCCCGTCCGCCTCCGGCGTGTCGTGCGCTTTGACGGCCTGCACGTAACCGGCGCGATCTCCCGCAAGAACTGCCGCCACACACTTGGCCCGTTCGCCCGAGAGTTGCTCGTTGAATCCTTCCGACCCCGCCCGATCGGTGTGGCCCGCGACCAAGAGGACGTGGTCGGGATGGGTGTCCAAGAACCGCAACGCAGCGAGGACCAACTCCAACCCTTCGCCGTTGGCGGCCGTCCGCCGACTTCCGCCGCCGTCACCCTCGGGCGGAACGAACTGGCCGTTCTTGGCGGTCTCGACGTACCGCGGGTTGTGCTCGCCCATCGCGTCCCAGAACGCATCGTTGGAGAATTCTCGGGGACGATCGATCCCTTCGTCGGCCGCGTCGGGATCGCGGGGCAGGAACGCCGAGCTATTCGAGTGGAAGCGAGTATGTTCGACGAAGATGCGTTTGCCGCGGGTCGACAAGACAGTGATCACGAGTGTTTTGCCGGTCCTGACGGAGATTCCGCCGGAGGGCAATCGGGACTTTGCCATGAGCAAAAGCATAGCTCAAGCCATCGGGTTCCACGAGTGATCGAAGCAATATCTCGGCGCACCGTCAATATCCCGTCCCCGGGTCTCTCCGGGTTGATGAGTTCGTCTAGCGTTCACTCAATCCCGATGACCACGAGGCTCCCGGACGGCACCCTTACGAGCACCGCCTGGAGCTAGCTAAGCTAGAGAGCTGGCCGAGTGACCACCTTTCGAGAACGCAATCCGTCGCACTCCTGACTCGAGTTGCCTTCGTTCGTCGGTTCGAACACGGGACGACTTCTCAATTCGGTATACCTCCCCGACCCGGACGTCGCATCCTCTTCTAGTGCACGCTCGAAGCGTTGAAACGGACGCTGGTCCAAAGACGCTAACAAAGAAGGTGTGCAGGGGATCGGGGCTCACCTCCTCGACGCACAGCCCACTCTCGGAAGTGGCGTGTGCGTCGACGACGTGCCTTCGATCGATCGCGGGCGGGAATCGGCTCCCGCCTTGCGTCAGGTTCTCTCTCGATAGATGAGGAGTCAGGCATGCTACCAAGGACTCTCGGAACACTGGGACTGGCCGTACTCATGGCCAGCGCCCTCCTCGCAATACCCGCCACGACGCGGGCGGATGACTTTCAGCGGGGTGATTTCAGCGGGGACGGCGCCATCGACGTCGGAGACGTCATCGCAATCCTCTCCTACCTGTCTTCCGGCGACGGCGGAGAGTGCGACGACGCGGGCGACTTGGACGACAGTGGCACGATCAACATAGGAGACGCGGTGTACCTGCTTCATGTGGTCTTCCACCCGGACGGACCGCTCATTCTTGCGCCGACGAGTTGCGGCGCTGACCCGACTCCCGACGCGCTCGACTGTGCAACGTACACCCCATGCCCGTAACGAAGGAGAGGAATACCATGCGAACGTCTCATCGATCCCTGCTGCTCTTGCTGCTCCTTTGTTCAGGAGTGAACGCTCAAAGTCCGGACTTCACGTTTCAACTCCCTTCGGTAAACGGTGACGAACGTGTCACACTCACGGTCGTTTTCGATGCCGACGTCCCGACCGCCCAGAGCTGGGCGATGGGACTCTGCACCGATTACAGCCTGGCGATCCCGATCGATGTTCAACGGGGCGCGAGCATGCTTGCGATCAGTCCCGAAGTAGAGGTCTACGAGATCGTGACGCAGGGAGTGCGCGCATTCGCACTGCTCAGTCTTCTCGGCGGAACCACGCTCCCCGTCGGATCCGGGTACGAGGTTGTCGATGTGGAGTACAGCCTGGTCGGTCCGGTCGGCGATGTAGTCGACGTGAGCTTTTGTAGCTGGGTCACTCCCCCCGGGACCCCGACGCAAGTGAGCACGGGCGGTGGCCCCGTGACTCCAACCACCGTCGACGGCTCGATCACGATCATCGCCCAGGATCCGAATCCCGCGACGGCCCCCGGCGGCGGTCTCGCCGGCCCACTGCCTGGTCCCGGCGACGTGGTGTTCTCGGTCGAATCCATCGAGGCGTTCGAACAAGGCACGGTCTCGGTGGCGCTCGACAATAGTCACCCCACACTCAGTGGGTGGTCGATGTCCCTCTGCAGTGACTCGACCCTCATGTATCCGATCGCCGTCGACTACACCGGCCTCTTGGCAGACGTCGCCTTCTTGGACGTTCAGATTTGGGAGGATGGAGTCACAGCGCTCTGCATTCGTGACTTCATGACGGTGGAATCGTGGCCCGTCGTGAGCGGGCAAGAACTCTTCAACGTCACCTACAGCTTGGTCGGCCCGGTGGGAGCGTTGGCGCCGATCACGTTCTGCAACACGCTCTTCGATCCCCCGATCGAGACCGTCGCAACCTCGGAGTGGGTCACGGTCGTGCCGGACACCATCGACGGCTCGATCTTGATCGAGGCGACGGATCCCAGCCCACCTCCGCCTCCCCCCCCGAGTACCGGAGGCGGCGGCCCGCTTCCGGACGACGAGTTCGAGTTTCGCGCCGGCGACTACACCGTCGATCCAACCTCGGGACAAACCGACTTCTCGATCTTTCCCGTGATCGCGGGTCAACAAACCTCGGACGCCCCGACGGTGGCGTTCTCCATGTCGATTCAATACGACTCAAGCCTCATCGAGTGCGTCGGCGGCGACGCGATCGGGGAACTGGCGGCCTTGGGTGGTACGGGCCCCGCGTACTTCGACGTCATTCAGTCCGTCGGTCAGGTAGACGTCGGAGTGGTCTACGACTTCGTCGGTGCTCTTTCGATACCGATCGGTCCGCAAGGCGAAGCGCTGGTTCGACTCGACTTCCAAACGACGGCGCTCGCGTCGCTCGGCACGGACACGCCTCTGACATGGAATCCAGTCGAGCCGGCGAACGTGGTGATTCAGACCATTCCCGATCAGGTCTTCCCGGAACTGGTCAACGGCTTGGTCACGTTCGACGTGGTCTCGCTCACCGAGTTCTTTCGGGGTGAGATCAACGGCGACGGAAACTACGACCTGGCCGACACCGTGTACCTGCTGACGCACCTCTTCGACACCGCCCAGCCGATCACTTGCGTGGCGGCCGCCGACGGAAACGGAGACGGCGGTCTCGACATCTCGGATCCGGTGTACTTCTTGTCGCACCTGTTCAGCTTCGGCTCAGCTCCGGCCGCCCCGTACCCGGACTGCGGAGTCGACCCCGTGACCACACTCAGCTGTGTCTCGTTCAGCGCTTGTCCGTAGAGCATTCGGTGGCCGACGACGTCGAAGTCGTCGGCCCCACTTCCCACCGCTCTTCCCGGATTGACGGCTCGCCCGCGGCGCCGAACAGTATGATCGGAGTGGCATCGATGGCGCGACGCTCGGAGTTCACTGCGACCTCCTCTCGTCTGTCGAGCTCGGCGCACGACGAGGGAGTGACACTCGTGGACCACGGGACGGATCCGAACGGGCAGGGGAATCGCAGCGCGAGAACCACGACCGACCCTGACTCTCGACGTATGTTCGAGGCGGTCTACGATCAACTCCGGTCGGTCGCTCAGCACTTCATGCGCAACGAACACGCTCTCTCTCTTCAACCGACCTCGCTCGTACACGAAGCGTTCCTCCGAATGAACAAAGATGACGTGGGTTCTGACGAGTCACGATTCCTCGGCTTCGCGGCGCACGCGATGCGACGCATCCTTGTCGAACGCGCTCGACACATCGGTCGACTCAAGCGCGGCGGCGATCGGAAGCGAGTTCCCCTTAGCCAGGTCGTCGTACCGGGTCGACGAAACTCGATCGACCTCCTAGAACTGCAGACCGCACTGGATGAGTTAGAAGCGATCAACCCTGGCTTCTGCGACATCGTCGTCCTGCGCTTTCTTCTCGGTTGCACCGTGAACGAGACGGCTCGCGCGCTCGGGATATCAGAAATCAAAGTGAAGAAGGACTGGCGGTTCACGCGCTCCTGGCTCAAGACCCGGCTCGAACCTCAAGATCCCGTCGAGTAGCTGCGACGAGTAGCGACCGATCTGTCCTGAAGCGAGGCTACCCATGAAATCGGATTGGTCACGACTCCCCGACCTGTTTCACCACGCCCTCGGGCTCAGGGGATCTGAACGCGACAAGTACCTTCATGAGTCGTGCGGCGAAGATGCCGAACTCCGCACGAGGCTCGAAGAGCTTCTTCGCGCCGAGGAAGACGAGCTCGAGGAAGAGCTGGGGCTGAACGCCGTTCGCGACCTCCTCGATGGACTCGACCCCGGCGCTCGACCCACCGTCCCTGGTTATCAGCTTCACGAGTGCATTGGACGCGGCGGCATGGGCGCTGTTTATCGGGCGTCGGCCGAGTCCACCGGCGACACGGTCGCGCTCAAGATCTTGAGCAACCCCCTCAGCACGCCCGAAATCCAGCGCCGATTTCAGTACGAAGCCGATGTCCTAGGGCGCCTCGATCATCCCGGGGTCGCCACCGTATTCGAAGCGGGATGGTTCGACACCGACTACGGCCCGCAACCCTTCTACGCCATGGAGTTGATCGAAGGTCACGACATCGTTGAGTACGCCGGTTCACACTCACTGAACCTTCGCCAACGGTTGGAGCTCTTGACCGGAGTCTGCGACGCGGTGCACTTCGCTCACCAGAAGGGCGTCATCCACCGCGACCTCAAGCCCGCGAACATCATGGTCGCGGACGACGGCGTGCCGCGAGTGCTCGACTTCGGGATCGCCCGTGCGACCGATGCTGATCTGGCGCGAACCACTCGAAAGTATCAAACGCGCACCGGTGACATTGTCGGTACCGTCGGATACATGAGTCCCGAACAGGCGGCCGGACGTGCGGCAGAGGTCGATGCACGCAGCGACGTTTACGCTCTCGGTGTCTTGGGCTACGAGCTGCTCACCGGTGAACTCCCCCACTCCACGGAGGGAGATCTCCCCGACGTTCTGAACTCGATCGTTCACGACCCGCCGCGACGCCTCAGCACGCTAAGGCGAGGGCTCCGCGGTGATCTCGAAACCATTCTTTCCAAGGCTCTCGCCAAGGGGCCGGAACGCCGCTACCCATCCACGGCGGAGCTCGGGGCGGAATTGCGAAGGTATCTGAACAACGAACCGATCCTCGCGCGGCCGGCCAGCGCGTGGTATCGAGCCACTCGGTTCGTGCGCCGGAATCGCGGCGCGGTGTCCGCCGCGGCCTTGGTGTTCGTTCTCCTCGTGCTTGGACTCGCCGGCACGACCCACGGACGATGGCTCGCGGATCAACAACGAGACGAAGCGGAGCGACGCGCCATCGAAGCGAACCGCGCCATGGATCTCATGAACGGGATCTTCCAGGCAGTCGAGGGGTTTGGCCGTGAAGCGCGGCTCGTCGACGCACTGAATTCCGGAGCCCCGGCCCTCCTGGCAGATCTTCAAGACGCACCCCGCGTCGAGGCGCGGGTTCGGCATCTCTTCGGTGTGGGGTATCGCGCCTTGGGTGAATTCAGCGAGGCTCGTGCGCATCTCGAAACGGCCCGTGAGCGCGCCGCCGCCGGACCGTCAGACCCCAGGCTCGGGTGGAGGATCGCCCGCGATCACGCCATGGTCCTGCGAGAACTCGGTCACTACGAACGGTCGAGCACCGCGCTCGACGCGCTCCTGCGAGAACAAGAGTCGTCCCCCGACGCCGACCGCGCCGAGGTCCGCGAAACTCGACGGCAGCGGGGACTGAGTTGGATGCGTGAGGGACGCTTCGACCCCGCCATCGCCGAGTTCGACGCCCTTCGAACAGAACTCACGCGTGAGCCGCTGGCCACGCCCGGCGCCGGCGCGGACTTCTTTCGCCGAGTGACCCTCGACCTCGGCGAAGCGTACCGGCAGAGCGGGCGCTGGTCCGACGCCCGTGCGATCCTTGTGGAACTGATCGGCCAAGGCGGGGACTCGCCGGACTTCGACTCGGCCGTGACCCGCGCCGCTTCACTCGGATACGCCCGAGTGCTGATGGGATCCGGAGAGTACGACGCTGCGCACAACCTTCTTTCCAAGACGCTTCCCGCGGCCCAGAACGCGTTGGGGGATCGACATCCCCACTACCTATCCATGCTGCACTGCTCGGCCCAAGCGGCTCAGGGGCTCGGCCTTGCGACAGAGGCGAAGAAGCTGGTGACACAAGTGCTCGCTCGAGTCCAAGTGAGTCTTGGCTCCCGCCACCCGAGCTACTTCAGCGCGCTCTTCCTGCGAGCGACGCTCGAGGTGGATGCGGGGGAATGGGTCGCGGCCTGCGACACGCACCGCGAAGTCTACGAGGGGCTCACCACAGCCCTCGGCGCTGCGCATCCCGATACCGTGTCGGCCCGCATTCAGCTCGGGTCGCTGCTGTCTCGACTCGGTCAGTTCGTACCCGCGACGACTCATCTGACCGCAGGGATCGAGCAGGCACGCGGGCTATTCGCCCCGGAGGAACAGCTCATCGCGTCCGCAACGACGAGCCTCGCTGTGATCTACGCTCAGACGAACCAAGCCGAGCGAGGGATCAAGTTGTGCGTCGAACTACTCGACCAGATCGAGCCGCGGCTCCCGGCCGGTCACGCCACGATCCGAGAAGTTCAGCTCGCGCTGGCAAACTTGCGCACCGTCAACGGAGATCTGAAGGGAGCAGCCGAACTCTACGAGTCGGCACTACCCGGACTATTGAAGTCGAAGGGCGACGACCACCCGGACACCCTCGTGATCATGGGCGACCTCGGCCGCGTGTACGTCGGACTCGAAAGACTCGACGAAGCCGTCGAACTCATTCGAGCCGCGATCACTCGGCTCCCCGAAGACCACGGTCCGGACCACCCGCTCACGCGCCGCATGAGGGCAAGCCTCGGCGTCGCGTACCGGGCACTCGAACGTTACGACGACGCCGAAGCCGAGTTCCTCGCCGCCGTCCAGCCTCGCGCGGATGGCGCGGCTCCGGTGGACCCGACCACCATCGCGTACCGCGAAGAACTCGTCCTCGTCTACTTGCACGTCGGAAACACCGAGCAAGCTCGAGCCCAACTCGAACTGTGCGTGCGAGCGGTCACCTCCGGTCGCGGCGTGAACCACCCGCACACCCTGCGGCTGCGAACGCTAGTCGGACATTGCGATCTTTTCGACGGACGGCTGTCCGAGGCGGAGAACGACCTTCGCGAAATCGTCGCGGCCGGCGGCCAGGCAGCGGCGCGCCGCTGCCTGGCCGCCGTGCTGCAACTGTTGGGACGTTCCGCGGATGCCGAGATCCTGTGTCGCGAACTATTGGCGAACGATGAGCCCGCGTCGCTCCGAGTGAACGTCAACCAGTTGTGCGCGAACTACCTCCTGAGCGATGCCCACGCCGATCAGGGACACGCGGACGACGCCGCAGCGGCGCTTCGCAATGCGCGAGCGCTCCTCAGCGAGCTCACTCCCCGGCACCGTCGCTCAGCCTTGCGGTGGTTGGCCCGCGCCTATGGTGAACGCCAACCGGAACGGTCCGCGACGTACTCCCGAGAGATCGAGCACAACACCCGCTGAACCGTGTCGCCCCGCGCTCGGCCGTCGCGTTCTCTCACGGACAACTGTCGAAGATGGTACAGGCGATGGACGTCGACAGATCCGCTCGGCCCGATCGGACACTTCGGCTCGAGAGCGCCCCACCCCGGTTCACACTCTTCGCCCGGAATCCGACGGCGGGTTTCCCGCTCCGTTTCGGCATTCCTTTCCGACGGGCTCGATCGGTCTACCGACGCCCCGTCGTGAATGGAATCCCCGACGTTGTCCAAACCCGAAAGGCGTGACCCATGACTCGTGCCAAACGCTCTCCGCTGATCGTAGCGCTGTCCGTCGTCTTCTTGGTGTCGGCGCTGTCGAATGTGCGTGGCCAGGCTCCCGAGTACGAAGTTCAGTTCCTCGGCGTCGCCTCTTCCATTCGGGCCATCAACAACGTCGGTGACTGCGTGGGGTACTACTTACCTCCGGTCTCGGGCGGATACGAGCGAGCGTGGGTTTCGATCGACGGGGCTGCGCTCGAGTTGTTGCCGCTTCCGGCCGGCATGTCGAGCAGTACCGCACGCGACATCAACGACCTCGGTCAGATCGTGGGATCTGTCGGAGTCAACTTCACGAGCGAAGTGAGCTACGCGGCAACGTGGATTCCGAATGGGAGCGGCGGATACACCATCGAATTGCTCGGAACGCTGCCCGGGTTCGACTACAGCCTGGCCACCGCCATCAACAACTTGGGCGATATCGTCGGCTACGCGACGTTTCCCTTTATCGGCGGCGGATCCCCGTTGTATTTCGATCCCGCGGGCAACGTCAGTCTCTTTGACGTCTACGGCTTCGACTACTCGTGCTGGGACATCAACGACGCCCGCCAGGTCGTCGGCGAGTTCGACCTGCTCGATCTCGATACCGGAGTGGTCGAGGAGCTTCCAATTCAAGCGAGAGCGATCAACGAGAACGGTCAGACCGCCGGTCGACTGGTCCACGGTTTCGTCAGTCCGACGAGTTACGATGCGGTTCGCTACACGCCGGGGATCGGGGTGGAGATCGTGACGATAGACCCGACGTCAGCGACATCCGCCTACGCTATCAACGACAACGGTGACGTCGCGTTCGAATGGGGCGCGGCGGTGTACCTCGACGGTGTCGGGAGCTTCGCATTGACCACCCTGCTCAGCCCGACGAGCAGCCAGTGGCAAATCGATGACTTGAACTGGGACATCGACATCAACAACGGTCGCCAAGTCGCCGCCATGGCGTTGAACACCGCGACCGGCACCTACGGCGCGGTGCGGTTGTCGCCCAACAACCCGACTCCCGAGTTCATCCGTGGCGAAGTGAACGGAGACGGCGCCTTCGACATAGCCGATGTCGTGACAACCCTGAACCACTTGTTCATCACTGCGAGCGCGGGCTGCCTCGACGCCGCTGACAGCAATGACGACGACGACGTCGACATCGCGGACGCCGTCTACACCCTGCAAGCGCTCTTCACTTCCGGGTCCGTCCCGCCGGCACCGTTTCCGAATTGCGGAGTCGATACCACGCCGGGAGGGCTCGGCTGTCTCGCACCGACGTGTCCGTGATCTGAGATCTACGATACGCTCGCGTTCATCGAGGGGCTCGACCGCGTTCAAGGCGTGCCTTGGGATGAAATCCCAAGAGCCGGCACCAGCCATCCAAGGCACAGGGATCGTCTCGGAACGGGTTCCTCGGCAGCCGTGCAATCCCGTTTCCTCACCTTCCACGGTGAGTGCTCTCACGCATGGCACCACGCCGGAGGCGGCGCGGCCGGGTGTCCCTAGCGAGCGACCGGCCGGATCGGGCGCACGCCTACGGGGCCGCGTTGTCCTTCACTGCCGGTGGCGATCGTGCCGACGGGCGCGAGCTCTTTGGCGTAGTGGCCGCCGCGAATCGACTTCAGCGGTAGGTTTGGGCTTCGCTCTAGGATCACAGGATCGCGGGTCCACTCTGCTACGTTGCCGATGGTGTCGTGCAGACCGAACGGGTTCGCGGCATAGCTGCCCACCGCGGCGGTGCGAGGGCCGCGGTTGATCCGTGGCATTTGCGGGGCGCCGACCACCACTCGATCACCGTCCATGGCGACGGCTCCGCCGAAGCGCGCGTTGGCGAGGGCTCCCGGATGCACCAGTGTCCCTTCGAGGTTCCAACGCTGTTCGGGGTCGCGTGCGTAGACGAATGCGGCACCACCGGCCGGTCCTTCACCGATCTTGGCCCCCGCCGCGCCGACCACGATTCTCTGAAAGCTCGCGGCGAGACTCGATCCGAACAGCATGCCCTTCTTCGCACTCTCGGGCACGAGTTTCTGCTCTTGGCGCCACTGGCCGTCTCGGTGTCGAAACACATAGACGAACCCGCAGGGAACGCCGTCCGTGTGGCCGCCCCGCGCCGACGTCACGACAATGACATCGCCAGCCAGAGCCAACTCCGATCCGAAACGATCCCGCGGACGCCCGTCCGATGCGGTCAAGGTCGCCTCGTACGTCCACGCGCCTTCGTGGCCTCGGCGGAACACGCGGACTCGCCCTTGGCCGTCGTCTTCGAGCAACGAACCTATGACCAGACGTTGGCCGTCGGTCGCGCAAACAGCTCCGCCGCCCGGCGCAAGATCGACCGGCAGCGTCTCGCCGGGTGACTCGCCTCCGGCGTAGAGACGGACCGATGGTTCGATCATCTGCCGGTACGACGGGTTGATGGTCACCAGCCACTCGTTCGGACTAACGATGCCCACCGAGTATCCGAGTCGGTCGACACCGCGGCCGGTCACCCGACGCTTCACTTGCCAGCCGAAGCCGTGGCGTTCGAAGAGATACGCCGCGCCGGCCAACGGGCCGGACTCGTTGTCGTGCGGCGCGCCGATGAGAAGCGTGCGCGCTGAATCAAACGCGACCGCGTGACCGAAGTGGGATGCTCCCGACCCTCCGGCGGGTCGCAACGTCGACATCAACTGCCACGCCCCCTCCCGGTCGAGACGGTGCTCGTAGACCACACCGCGCCCTCGGTTGCGCCCCTTCATGCCGGAGAAGATTCGATCGCCGCCCGCGGCGAGACCCATCGAGCCGGACTTGCCCGACGCCTCATCGGGGAACTCGAGCTCTTGCTCCAACTCCCACGTTTCGTTCTCGCGACGAAAAACGGCGACAGCTCCGGTGCGATCGCCCGACCGGAGTCCCACTCGTGCATTCGCCTGCGCCCCGCGGGGATCGTCGCCCCACGACCAGGTCGTCGCGGTATCTCCACGCGCCGCCCGCTCCCACTCGGGGTCCGAGGGTACGAGCAACCCCCAACGTTTCATCGTCTCCACGGCTTCGAGCCAGGTCACGCCCATCACCGGCCAGGCCGACGGCGGGTGTTCGACGGTTTCGTCGCTGCGAAGTCGGGCCCACTGCGACTCCGTCAACTCGTACTTGGACATCCAGAACGCGTCGACCTCGGCCTCTGCGCCGGGAACGATGGGACCGGGTGGCACGAGAACCATCACCAGCCCGGTTTCCGGTGTGATGATCCACTCGCTCGGCGACTCCGCATCAGTGTTGAACTGCGGCCGCGCGCCCGCCTCGGGAAACCAGAACTCCCACTGACCGTGTCGGTTCTTGCCGAGCGGAACGAGGGCGGGATCCGGTTCAGACAAAAACGGCGACTCGCGAAGGATCTCTTCCCACAGCGAATTGGTGAGACTCAGCTCTGCGACCTCATTGCGATGTTCCATCCGCGTGAGCCACTGCCGACGAAACGGGTCCGCTTCCAGGTCGAAGCGTAACAGCGTGTCACGCAAGAACGCCATGGCCCCGAGTTCCCGTGAACGATCACCGGGTTCGCGGTTGGATTCAGAGAGCCGAGCCTGCAACAGTTCGAGTGCGACGCGCCGCTGTTCATGGTTGGCAAGAACGTCGTCCGCCCGGATCAGCCAGCGTTGGAGTTCGCCCACGTCGGCCATCCGCACAAACGGAAACGCCTCGGCCTCGTGACCGAGGTTTCGCAGCTCCTGCAGATCGGCGACCAAGTGGAACCGCTGGTTCTCGGTCTCCGCGCGGTCTCGCTCGACCAGCGCCCACACCAAACCGATGGTGAGCGCGAGCGCGGCCAACGTCACTCCGAAGACGAGCTGCCGTTGCCGGCGAATGAGCTTGCGCAGTCGATACACCCGACTCGGAGGCCGCGCCACGATCGGCTCGACGTCTAAGTACCGACGCACGTCGGCGGCGAGTTCGGACGCGCTGGAGTAGCGACGCCCCGGCTCGGTCTCGATCGCCTTCATGACGATCCAGTCGAGGTCACCGCGCAGTTGAGAGACAAGCGTGCGATCGCTGCCCGTGTCGGAGCCGTTCCCAGTCGCCGTCAATCCCAACAACCGCGTGCTCGGTCGCGGCGGCTCGTCTTCGCGCAGCACCCGCAGCATTTCCGCGAACCCGCGACCGCGCAACGACTCGAAGTCAAACGGCAACGCCCCAACCAGAAGTTCGTAGAGAATCACCCCGAGCGAGTACACGTCGGCCCGCGTGTCGATGTTGTCCGCGTCGAAGTCGGCCTGCTCGGGTGCCATGTATCCGAGCGTGCCGAGGATCTGCCCCTGCTGGGTCTGGAGCGTCTGTTCGGTCAACCGCTGCTCGGTCGCCTTGGCAATACCGAAGTCGATGATCTTCGGTTGCGGCTTTCCTTCGTCGTTTGCAACCAACACGTTGCCGGGCTTGAGGTCGCGGTGGATCAACGCCTTCTGGTGCGCGTGTTGAACGCCGTCGCAAATGGCGATGAACAATTCCAACCGATCGTTGAGCGATAGCCGCTCGCGGTCGCAGTAGTCGGTGATGGGAACACCGTCGACATACTCAAGCACGAAGTACGGGGCGCCGCGACTCGTCTCGCCCGCCGTGTAAACTCGGGCGATCGCCGGATGGTTCATGAGCGAGAGCGCGCGGTGCTCGAGCTCGAACCGGGTCAAGATCTCGCGCGTGTTCATGCCGGGTTTGATGACCTTGATGGCCACGGTGCGTTTCACCGGCTCGAGCTGTTGTGCCCGGTAGACGACGCCCAGTCCGCCTTCGCCAATGCGCTCCATCACCTGGTACTCGCGACCGCAGTCTGGAACTTCTTCGGACAGCTCTGGTGAGAGAGACCCAACCGCAGCGAGCATCGAGGAGTCGCTGAGATGAGCCGGCGTGTCGAACTCAGCCGGAGCGCTATCGAGGGCGGCGACCAGCGCGCGCGCTCGGGTGGCCAAGGCTGGGTTTTGCCGGCAGAACTTGGCGAGCAGTAACTCTCCCGCGGCGGGCGCCGCGTCCTCGACCGTCTCGATCAACGACTTCAACTCGGCCCACGCTGGATCGCCGCCCGCGGAGATCACGGGCCCGCTGCTTCCCCGCCGTCGATCCGACACCACAGCCACGCCTTGGCCGCCAACCAATCTCGACGCACACTGCGCGCGGACATCTCGAGGATCTCCCCAATCTCGTCCGCCTCGAGTCCGATGAAAAACTTCAGCTCGACCACGCGGTGCGCGCGCGGGTCGACCGCCGCGAATTCGTCGAGCGCTTCGTCGAGCGCCATGACATCGAGCGCCATCGCGTGACCCGTCTCCGACAACACCGCCGTAGAGACCGATTCGAACGTGCGATCGCGTTGGTCGCCGCCACGCTTCTCGGCGCTGCGCTTGCGATGCTCGTCGATCAAGATGCGGCGCATGGCACGGGCGGCCGCCGAAAAGAAGTGACGTCGGTGATCAAACTCGGGGGTGTCGTTGCCCATGACGCGAAGGAACGCTTCGTGGACCAGCTCGGTCGCTTGCAGTCCGCCCGGTCCCTCGCGCACGACCCGCTTGTGGGCGATGGCGCGAAGCTCGTCGTAGACGAGTTCGAGCAACTTCTCGCGCGCCGTCGTATCTCCGTCCGCAGCCCCCTGAAGGAGCAACGTGATCGGTCGCGAATTGTCGTTGTCCACCCCACACCACCTCGCGCTAGAACGAGGCGAGTGTAGCACACCCGTACTCTGTGTCAGAGGCTGGAAGTAACCACGGTGGGCGGATACCTGCGGTGGGTCACAGCATAGCGAGCCCGCCCCCCGACCGTTGTCGGCGACAGGCTCCCAGGCTGAATAGAGTTGCTCGCAGGATCAAAGAATCATTCTCTCTCACGGCAGCGCGGCGACGATTTCCAGCACGTAGTTGCCCTCGTCACCAGGACAAAAGCCGTCGACCACGACGACCACGACTTCGTCGGCGGCGAGCAGCAGCGACGCCGACGCGCCGACGGGATCGCCACAGGAGCCGCTCAGACTGGCGCCACATTCAAGTTCGGTAACGCAGTCTTGGGCCAACACCGTAACCACGGTGTAGAACTCCGACCCCGTGGTATCGAAACTGTAGAAGCCGTCGAACGGCGCGACAAACACGACCGCCACGTCCGGTCCGTATCCACCGTCGGAGAAGGTGCAAGTCGGAAAGAAGTCATCGCCATGCCCGACCGTAGATCCCGTGTTCGTGCCGAGCGTGACCTGCTCGATGTCCAACGTGATATTCAGCGTGTAGTCGCCCTCGCTCGTTTCGCAGAACCCGTCGACCACGACGACCACTCGCTGACCCGCGGTTAGGAAGCGGGTGACTTCTGCTGAACCGGGCTCTTCGCAGCCGAACGTTTTGCTGTCGGGGTCCGCGCAACCGAGCACGGTGTCGCAATCGCCGTCCAACAGAGAAACGATGGACCAGAACTGAGTGCCTACCGTGTCGAACGTGTAGTGTCCCGACTCGGGAGCGACGAACAGGAACGACGCGTCGCTTCCAAAACCACCGTCGCCACTGGTGCAGTCGGGGAAAAAGTCGTCCGTCTCGCCGACCGTCGAACCGGTCGTCGTGCCGACCAAGATTTCCTTCGCGACGCACGACGGAAACAGTTCCGTCGAGTCTTGCGTCTTCAGGCCAACGATCGAGCGCTCGTATTCGCAGGCGGGCGTGGTCTCGAATCCGAAGAAGGTGCCGACGAGGCCGCGACCGTTCTCATCGACCAAGACCCTCGCCTCGAAGTCGACGCCTTCGAGTTCCAAGACCCGGTAGCGCAGACAACCCGTCGCGACCGTATCGCCGGTCGTCGGATCGAGAACGGCAACCGCGCTGCCGACTTGTTCGATGATGACCGACGCGCAAACGACGTCGCCGGGCACCGGACCAGCACAGTCCGACGACACCACGGTCTCCGTCAGCAGCCAAGTACCCGTGATATCCGGAAGGGTCGCGAGCGGCGGAGGCACTTCGGTCGAGACGCGCGTCGCGATCCACTGATCGGTGCCACTGCACGTCGCCCCCGCGGACTCGAGCGTCCACGGAATCTGACCCGAGAAGCTCCCGCCGTCAGCCGCAACCTCGAATGACCCTTCGAAGATCTGCAAATCTCCACACGCCGACTCTTCCACGCGAACTTGCAACGTGCGGCCGTTCAGGGTGCCAGTAAACGTCACGCCGCTCTCTTGGTCGACGACAGTAATAGTATTGCCGGACTGAGTGACTCCGATCCGAATCACCTCGTCATCGTCGAGCCCCTGACCACAGTTCTCGGAAAGCTCCTGCACCGTGATCTGCCAACTGCCGCTCATGTCGACATTCACCGTCGCCGAAGCAGCCACCGCACCACTGCTGCTCTTCTTCTGGCAACCCGTGACGCCCATCACCAACGCACCGAAGCAACAAACCATCAACGCCGTGAAAACAAACCGCTCAGTCACAACGTTCATTGGTTCCCCCAAAGATGTGGGTCCATTCTGTGACAACGACAAGTGTCGCCACGATTACTCTTCAGAAGTCCAATGCGCACGCGCACAATTCGACGGACAGGATTTTTCGGGAAAGCCGAAAGATAAGGCGAGGGGTTCCGGGAGTCAGGAAGACCGCGCGAGGAGAGTAGCTCTACATTGCAGAACGAAGACCGCCGTACCTGCTCAGCGCGACCGCTTCAACACAGGCATCTCCACAAACGCCGCCGGCGTCGGACCACTCATCACCGGCCCCGAGAACGCGTAGACGAAGTACGTCTGCGGCGTCGATGCAAGATCCGCCAACCGACAAAGGTCGACCGCAAAGTGCCCCGTCACGTGAACCCCATCCCCGGCCGGCACCAGATCGTGACTGGTGGGAACCAAGAGCGAAATCGTCACCGGCGCCGCATTCACCGTCCCCGTCAACAAGAGCGTGATCGGCACCATAGCTGTCCAACTCGAGTAGTCCCCGACCGCCTGCGACGGCGAGTCGTCGTCGTGATCGAGGATGTGCTGCGGCCGCACCGGCAGCCGGTAGCTTCCCCGCACGATGCACGACGTCGCCTCATCAATCGGCGTGACGCGGTCGATATCCATGGCGATGCCGGCGGCCGCCGGGATCTTCGGGGAGTTGTCACGGGCGTCATAGCACGGCACCGGCGTGCCGGGCGTGGGCACCGGGCGCGTGGGCGTGGGTTGAGACTCGAGTTGCTCCGCGATGTAGGCGTCGACCGCGGGGTCCTGATAGACCGCGGACTCGACGAGTTTCATGGGACAGCCGTTGGAAACCTGGTCGAGACAGACGAGATGGACGATGTACTCGCCGCGCTGGTGAGGGATGTTCAGACGCTTAGCCAAGTCGATGGTGTGGCCCTCGCACACCATGGCGGTGTCATCGTTAGAGAAACTGTCGGCGGGCGCCTTCTTGGCCGATGCGCCGCCCGCCGCGGTCGGGGAGGAGGTGCGGTTGCGAGAGCCGAACGCCGGCGCGGCGTGAAGCGCGTGGGTGTGGAGATCCATGGCGGTGATGATTGCGGAGGCTCGGAAGTTGACCCCACGGCCGCCGTTGAGCTTTCGCGCGTAGAGCACGGCGACCGGGAACCGATCGCGCCTGTCGAGGGGGACCGCGGAAGGTGCACCGATGAGGAAGCCCTCGTCGCCGCTCTGCATGAGGGAGCGTTGGACAGCCTTGCGGGTTTGCCAGGGGTCGGTCCAGTAGGCGTCGTCGGCGAGGTTGAGCATCTTCTTCACGCCTGCCCGTTGGGGGGGTTGGCGGCTGGGTTCTCGGCCGGAGGCGTGGAAACGTGAGGGGCAGAATCGGACGACGAAATCTCATGACCAGGTCGCTTGACCGTCAGTCTCACCGTGATTTCAAGTTCCGGGTCGATTTCTTTGGTTTCGACGGTCCACTTTCGTTGTTCACCTTCCTTAGGGGGTGGACCGAGCTTCGACCCGCCGACCACCTTGTCGTTCTGAAGCACGTGGATCCAATCACCGGATTCCAGTGCCGGTTGAGCTTGAGCTGGTTGAGCTGGCGGTTCGAAGTTCCCTGTCACTTTGATCCGCTGATCCACCACGACCCACTCAACACTCGTCACGGTCGGCTTTGGCACTCCGCGTAAGGCGTCGCCGATGATGTCGAACTTCCACGGAGTGGTGTCGGTTCGGCTTCGATGCTCACTTCGATCGCGCAACCGGATCTCTTGCAGACCGGTTACATCGACGTTCGCCTCGTTGCCATTCTTCAACGAGACCGTATCCGACTTGAACATCCGGAACGTGGCGCCACCGGTGTAACCGGTGCCTACCAGCTCGACCGCAAACTTTGCCCCCCACACTCGCCCGTCGCTCGCGCAAGTGACCTTCATCTTGCAGCCCTTTTTGGGGAAACACCGATCGCTCGGTGAGAGCATCTCCCACTCTTCGGAGTCCTTCTCGAACGTGATCTTCGTGATCCCGATGTTTCGACCGCGGGTGCGAACTCTAGCGAGGACCGCTTTGACGTTGTCATCGTTGCTCTTGATCATCGCGTATGCGGTCGGTGCTACTACCCGCTTTTCTAGGAGGGAGGGGGTGATTCTCGCTAGGCGGTCGAGATCGACATACCAATTCCTAAAATGGTTCGCGTCTCGCTTGATCTGGCAGCACTGAACGGTCGCCATCGAGATCCACGCCTTACAGTCTTGCCGATTTTTCGCATCGGTGATCTTCTTCCCGCCCAAACGCAGAGTCACCGGGTGAGCAGGGTCGTGCTCTGGTCCGATGAAATCGTGGCAGATTGTGTCCCATTGCTGCGGCTTGAGATTCGTCATGTCGCCCCAGACTTCGTGCGGCCATTCCTCGGGTGCGTGCGGCAAGTTATTTGTCAGGTTGCTGTTGACCTCTCGCTTGTACCGGTCCCACTTGTTGCGCCACTGCGAACGACACCACAAACGCCAACACATTCGCTTCATCTGAACTTCGAGCAACGAGCTGAGTTCGTCCCAGCGCTCCTTGAACTCCGTGCGAGGGAGCGGTCGCGTGAACCAGTGCCAAATGCCGTCTTTGTGGTCGCCAATGTCCTCGCGGAGGGAGTCCAAGAACTCCTTCTTCACGACCTTTCGATCGGCTTCCGTCGGAACTTGTCTCAACTCCGCCTCGAACTTCGCAACTTGCTCTTCTTTCTCGAGAATGAACGACTCGGGATCCTTTAGTTCTCTCGAGCCCACCGGTTCGAAGACGCTGATCATCTGCCCTGCGACGGTTTGGGCAATTCCATCCAGACCTGCCTTGAAAGATTCCTGGTAGCCGTCCTGGACCGGTTCAGCTTTGGCGCTGCCATCCACGTCCTGGGCGATCTCCTCAATTTTCTTCCGTTGATACTCGACCCGACTCGGAACGATGAGCGAGCCCGTCGGCGCGTCGATGGCATAGCTGAAATCGCCGAGCTCCTCCCCGAGAAAGAGATCGTCGGATAGTTCTCTTCGCTTCTCCACGAGCATCGGAAACAGCCAAGCCGCGGTTCCGCTCGTGATTCCGGTAAAGACCGACGCGAACGCGAGCTTGATCGTGCCGACCGCGAAGTTCGCGGCCATTCTCCAGCCGTCCTGCGTCGTTATCTCTGTCATCACATGCTCATGCGCCGACTTGTAGTGCTTCGCCATGAGCACGCAGTAGTATCGGAGGTTGGCGAGAAGGCGATCGGTGGCGTGCGCCTCGCCGGATAGTAGCTCTTCGAGACGTTGATAGCGCATTCCAAGCTCATCTCGCTCGTCCCCGGCAATTGGAGCGGCGCCCCCCACGACCCGCCCGCCGTTGTTGCCTACCACAGCCTGAAGGCGAGCATCGACGACGGGTCTCCAAAGCGCGAGATCGTTCCGAGTCTGCTCGTAACGCTCGAGTTTCGCGTCAACACGATGCGCCCGAGTGTCGTGGTCTGCCTTGTCTGCTTTGAGCCCAAGTTTCTCGTCAACCTGGGTCTTAGTGTAGTGCTCTGCACTGTCCGCTTTGAGCCCCAGCTTCCTGTCGACTTCGGTGCTCTCGTCATAGCCTGCTTTGTCTGCTTTGAGCTCGAGCTGATCGTTGACCTCGTCGCGCGAGTAGCATTGGTCCGCGTTTGCCTTGAGTTTCAGTGTAGCTTCGATTTCTTCGATCTTTTTTTCAACGCACATTACTTCACCACTTTCAACCGGCGCGGGAAGGGTTTAGCGACCGGCCGTGCTCTATACATTTCGCACAGAGTTCCTGACCGTTCAGGAGGCAGTCGGCGGCCGCCCCGGTTTCAAGGTGCCCGTGCGCGACTCGACCCGACTCGTCCCCGTTCTTGAACCCGCCGACGACCAGCCGGACCCATTGTCGGTTGGACGACTCGCCCCCGTGAGCCCACGCCATCGCAAAGCCGTCCGACTCGCCCCCGGAGGCTTCGTGAGGCTGAATCGAGAACTCGATTATTGTTGGACAAGCCCTCTTCGACCGCTCTGGACCGACGAAGCTCCCAGGGCCGATCCTCTCGTCGGGCGTGACAGTTGGCAGGGCAAAGTGCCATGTTGTGGAGGTGCTCACTTCAACGCCTGTCATCTCACGAAGTGTGCACGTTCCCTCACGTGGTTCGTTGTCCTGTTCGGAATCGAGTCCGGGATGAGAGCACACTTCGCTGTTGGTCGTATCGAAACACTCCCGGAGCTTGTCCCTCACGCTGGCGAAGCAATCGTCCTCACCGTGCCCCGTGGTCGCAGAACAACGCAGCGTGACCGTCACCTTGTCTTCGGCGGTGCGAATCGCCCCCGGGTACTCAAGTAACGCGTCGACGAAATCTTGAATGTGCTCACCAACTTCTTCGGTCAGTTGACTATCGAAGTCGTAGTGATCGCGACCGTGGGTTTGCGTATGTGCGTTTCGAACCGCAGCGGTTGCTTCGGCCAGGATGGGCGTACGATTCGCAGCCCCGACGCTACCGATGAGCTCGATCGTGATCGGGTTGGTTCCCTCTTCGTTCTGCAAGTCGGCCTTGCCGCTGGCAAATAGGTCGAGGAAGAAGGTCTCAAGTTGATCCGCGTGTTCTTGGGCCAGGACACCTTCAACGTCGTCGAAGTCCAAGTCCCAATCCCAGTCGTCGGAGTCCTCTGCCGTGTGCAATCCGACTTCTTCTGACGACTCTTGCTCCGGCTCCTCGAACTGGAGGGTCACCTCCTTGCAAAGGTTCGGTTCCTTCACCGTGATGCTGCCATCGCCCTGCTCCCCCTCGGGCGCGCGACTTGTCCGGTTCGCGATCTTGAGATCCGGGTACGCCGGCCGGCGAAAGGGGATGCGCGCCGGCAAGGAGGGGAGAGCGGAGTCTGGCTCGAGCGTCACGGTCAAGACGGTACCTACGGGCTCCTCCGGACGCTCCTCCTCGATCACCAACTCCGGAGTGAACTTGCACACCGGGTCGTCCTTGGTGATGTCCGCGGACCACTTGACGTCGGTGATTCCATCCCCGGCGTCGTGGCCGGAGAACGGCATGAAGCGACCGCCAAAGCGTTCTTCGACATCGATCGTGCCGGTCACCTCTTTGACGGTGCCGCTAAAGTCGTGGGTGCCGGCTTGTTCGTCGTCGGTGTCCTGGCGCCACTTCAAGATCGCGTCGCACACGGCGATGTGGAGCGTCTTCCCCGGGTGTTCGTCCTTCCAGGACACGCCCTTCGGCAACTCGCGCCAGTTGCGGCCACTCAGGATGTACGCCGGCTCCTCCGGGTCTTCTTCCAGTCCCAGAAATCGACGCGGCGCCAAGGTGCCGTGGTCCGCGCCTTCGATGGTGTCGAAGACTTGCGTCGCCCCGCGCACGAAGCCGATGAACAGCTTCGGTCCGTTCGTTTCCAGCTCCTTGGCCGCCTCCTCAATCTTCGGGCCCGCACGTTCGGCCAAGATGTCCGGCACCAACAACTCGTAATACAACCGCCGCCAGTTCTCGAACTCGAGCGTCTCATCCGGAGCGCCGCCTTCGTCCGACAGGAACTTCCGCGTGCCAGAGATCTCTACCTTGCACGTGTCGCCACCCGCGAGACCGAGCGCTACCTTGAAGTAGGCGACGCCGTTGTCGACTTCGACCTTGCCTTCGTACTTCTTGTTGGGCTCTTTCTCTTCGATGGTCGTCTTGGCCGCGTCGCCGACCGGGAAGACTGTCGTGGGATGGTCGGGGTCGTCGCGCTTGCTCTTCTCGATCCCGCCGGCTGCACCAGGTTCTGGCCCGTACGTGACCCGGAAATGGACTTCGGAGAGGTCGCTGGTGCTCACCGTTCCGTCGGCTTCGAGCGCGACTTCGATGGTGACTTCGTGGCCGAGTCCGGTCTGCCCGAGATCTTCGACGTCGTAGTTCACCCACTGCTGCACGCTGCCCTTCTCGGGCGACACGAACCGGGCGCGCGCTTTGACGTCGCCCTTGATGGCGCGCTTGCGGCCGGTGGTTTGGACGTGTTCGGTGATTTCGTACGGGCCGTCGGGGACGATGCGGAAGCCGGGGACGAGTTCGAGGTTGAACTCGGCGGTGCCGGCGGGGATGGTCTCGCCCTGGGCATTCTTGCCTTCTTTGGCGAAGGTGCTGCGGACTTGGGTTTCGTCGCAGCCGTCTTGCTGCACCTTGAACGCGAAGTTCGAAAACGGTTTGTCGTCGGCGTCCCAGGTCACGTCGAGTCGGGCGGTGCGGGGGAGGACTTCGAACTTCTGGTTGGCGAGCTTCTGCTGCGTTCGCGCGTTGCCGTTGGGCTGTTGCACCTTGTAGAAGACGTGGTACTCCAGCAGATAACTGTCGCGCTGGTCATCGACGAGCGGCGCGTTGACGTCGCACTGAACCGTCTTGGCCGCGGCGTCGTCCGATGCTTCGTCCGAGGCGGGGCCGGCGGGCGAACCGGAATCCGCGCTCGCCACTGCAACGGTCTTCTCTTCGAACGGCTCGCCGTCGCGGAGAAACTTGAACGTGACTTCCTGGAAACGGTCCGCGCCCTTGGCGGGGATGTGCGCCGTGGCGACGAGTGACGAGTCTTCGTAGATGCGAACCGGCGGTCCCTCGACTTCGGCCATGGCTACCGGGTCTCCCGAAGCTGCTCGCCCACTTCCGTGGCCATGGCGCGAAGGCTGTCGAGGTCGGTTGTCTCACCCGCACCATGGGGCCCGGTCGACGCATCGATCACTTCGATGTCACACACGAGATGAAGCGGTTCTTCGGCCTCGACCAACGGAGTGAGACATGCAGGTACCTCCGCTTCGACTTCGAAGTTCGGCTCGGCCGGTCGCGGCACCACGAAGCGGTGCTTTCGATTGAGCCCAAGTCCGGCCTGGCCGCCCGACGATCTTGCCATTGCGAATCCATTCGACAGAGAGGTCGGCGAATGGGGTCGTCATCGTTGACGACCGATCCCGCCACCTGCCGATGCGCACGCGGTGTTGATCCGTGGACAAGATTTTTCAAAGTGGTCGAAATTGCGGGAGAACAACCGAAACGAACCTGGGGCACGCCAACCATGACCGCCCCGCGCCAGCGGTTGAGCCGGCGCTCAAATCGCGGTGATGACCGCCTGCGCCGGGTCACGGCAAGGCGTCAATACGCAACTGAGCGTGTCCGGGGCTGGGTCGCCGCCGCAGCTGACGGGTCCGGGGGCTAGAGAAGAAGGATCCGCGTCAGCGATTCGAACGACGCCGCAAACGCCGAGCGAAGCAAGAGACCGACTCGGCTCGTGCAAACGATGTCGACGCGGCCGAGTCGCCCCCCGACGTCCCGTTCAACCCTGGGGGGTCACGGGGCAAGAACCTGAACGCCATGCCTGGCTACGCCAAAACTCCAACCTATGTGTCCGGGCTAGTGTCCTGTTTCACAAGTTCCTTAACCATTCGTCGGGCCTCGTCCGCCCTGGCGTTGTTGCAGCTCCTCGAAGGAGTTACTAATCCGACTTGCGTCCCTGCGCCTAGCCAGGACGGTCGAATTCCTCGACGACTATGT
>JAJFFE010000232.1 GCA_021776775.1 Planctomycetota bacterium
CCACGCTCCGCGCGGAACCCGCGAGTGATTCCACAACCCGCTGTGCGTACACTCCTTGAGTCGAGACTTCCTATCGGTGACATCGGTCGCTACCGGGCTGAACGGGGCTGACTTGAACGGGATTGGGAACCCCGCGGGCGATGCCGTCGTCGACCAGATTGCGGGTGGCTTCGACCCGACCGCGGCCGACCGGGAGAGGGAGGCTCGATCCGCCGCGGAGAACCCGGACTTACTCACCTTCAAGCGTATCTCGAGCTTCAAGTACATCGAACCGATCGGTGATCCGGACAAGCTGATCAAGAATCAGATTCCGGCCGAGATCGTCGCCCTCAATGGTCAGCATGTGACCATGGAAGGCTACATGATCCCCATCGATCTGGACGCCGACACGAACCGGGTGAAGACCTTCTTCCTGGCCCGGAGTCACCTCGGTTGCTGCTTCGGTCAGCTGCCGGACGTGAACGAAGTGGTCGAGGTTCGTTTTGAAGACGGCGTGAAGTACCTGCCGGAGATTCTTCTTCGGGTCGAAGGTAAATTCGAAGTCGGTGAACAGTTCGACGAGTACGGGTACTTGATGAGCATCTTCCGAATGGAAGGCACCAAGCTCGAAGACCCGTGGGACAAGTAGGACTCACGCCTACACCTGCGTCGGAGCCCGGCCTCACGCGTGAAGAGCTTGCCTCTTCGCTACGCGATGCCCTGATCGACCAGTCGGACATCAACGCGATGTCACTCGGCGGCTCCGATGCTTTCGGTGCCGCCGATTCGCTTTCCGATCTCGATATTCAACTCGACGTGGTCGACGGGCGAACGGACGAGGTTTTCGCATTCGTGGAGGGCGCCCTCGAGGCGATCTCTCCCATCGAGCTACGCTACGCCATCCCGGATCCCACCTGGCACGGACACCGCCAACGGTTCTACCGGTTGCGCGATACCGACCCGCTAGTCCTCGTCGATCTCGTGCTGATGGAGCGCGGCACCTCGGCGCCGCGTCTCGATGAGCGCCAGATGCATGGCACGCCCGTGATCTTGTTCGACAAGCTCGGAGTGATCACCGCGAGCGAACTCGACTTCGAGGCCAACGAACAACGCATGGCCAACCGGTTCGCCTCGCTGCGCGCCCGCTTCGAGTTGTTCGGTGGCTTCGCCGCCAAGGAGCTGAAGCGCGGTCGCCCGATCGACGCGTGGCATTTCTACGGTTCGATGCTCATCCAGCCGCTGGTCATGCTCTTGCGCATGGAGTATTGCCCCGAACGCTTCGAGTTTTCGACCCGCTACCTCGATCGCGACTTGCCGGTGGAGTTGGTGAGCCGCGTGCGCGCGTTACTGTTCTTCGCGAATGAGACGAGCTTCGCCGAGCAAGTAGCCGAGGCGCATCGGTGGGTGGGGGAGCTGATCGCCCAGCGCGTGGCTCGATGATCGAAACGCACCCGGATCCCGACTCTGCATTGTGCAGGGTATGGTCACGATTGAGCGCCTCTGCCGGCACCAAACGTTGGGTTGCCGGAATTCCACGGAGCTTGGATGGGTTGATTGCGATGAACGAGCCTCCCGCTGATCTCGAAAGCTCCGTCAGAGATCGGTTTGCCGCTCTGGCTTGCGACCCCGCGGCGGAAAAGCAGTTCCCCGTCGGACCGAGCAGCGCTAAGCGTCTCGGCTACTGCGCTGACGACATCGATGCGCTTTCAACTGCGGCCACCGAGTCGTTCGCAGGGGTCGGCAACCCACTGGCTTTGGGGAATCTGCGAGTCGGTGAGATCGTGCTGGACCTGGGCTGTGGTGCAGGCATGGACAGTATTCTGGCCGCCCGGCGCGTAGGGCCGTCGGGGAAGGTCATCGGCGTGGACATGGTAGAGGCGATGCTCGCCAAGGCGCGAACGAACGCCGAGGCCGAGGGTGTCGTCAACACCGAGTTTCGCACCGGCCGTGCCGATGCACTGCCTCTTCCGGCGGGCTCTGTCAACGTGGTGATCACGAACGGTGTCTTCAACCTCTGTGCGGACAAGCCACGAGTGGCGACCGAGATGTTCCGCGTGTTGCGACCTGGCGGTCGCCTGCAGCTGGCCGACGTTCTCCTGGAGCCGCACGTCACCCCGGAAGAACTCGAGGGAAAGGGTGCTTGGTCCGACTGAGTGTCGGGGGCCATTTGGGAGCGGTCGCTCCGCGAGCTGCTCTCGGCGGCCGGCTTCGAAGACGTTCAGTTTCACGGTTGGACCGGCTATCGCACGTCCAGCTGCACCCAGGGAGCGTTGGTCTCGGCGGTTCGGCCGATCGAGGGTTCATCCAAGGGCAAAGATCTTGGCGCTACGAATTGTTGATCCTGAGTTCCCGAAGGAGATGCTCCGGCCCGCGGGATTTCGGCGCCATTCGTCGATATTCGCCCAATCGATGTCGCGACGCCGCCAGAGCTCAAAAAAAAACGCCTCCATGGCGCGGAGGCGTTCGTCGTTTCTACGGTGGTCTACTTGCCTCAGTCGACAGCGGTGCGCAGATAGAGCCACACGATGCTCTGCGTTCGGGGCTTCGAGCCCTCGAGTGCGAACGCCTTCTTCTTCTCAGCGACCGGGGCCAGCTTCGCTTGTAGCGCTTCGGCCGCCGGAGTGTCGTAGCCAGCTTCCCGACTTGGCCGGAACCAGGAGCGCGGCGGCCGCCGTTCGGTGAGTGCGAGCGAATTGTCCGGTCTGGTCCGTTTCGCAAAGCCAAGCCAGCTAGCCGTCGTCGCTGCGAGGTTCCGTCGACGGAGCCTCCTCTGCGGGGCTCGGTTCGAGGCCCCACCGTTCGGCCCAGCGTTCGTAGGTTGGGACCCACCCGAGCCACTGACGCTTATTGAGCTCGGCGATCGCTTCCGCGAGTGATTGCTGTGCTCCCTCCGGGTCCGATGAGTGGTGGGCCCAGGCGGCGCGAGCGAGATGAACGAGGGAGTTTCGGGGTTCCAGAGTCTCGGCCTCGGTCAGTCGTTCCTCGAGATCGGTGGGCGACGTCCCTTGCATGAGCGCGGCGATCACCTCGCCGGCGATCGCGGACGCATCCGCCGGCTTGAGTTCTTGCACGGCTCGAAAGCTCGCGATGGCTCTTGCCGGCTCCATCAGTTCGAGGCAGGCGAGCCCGCGCGTGTGGTGGACCGCGTCGAAGGTCGGTTTCGCAGCGCCGAGTTGATCGACGAACTCGCGTAGTCGGTCTGGCTCCGTTCGGCCGATCGCGACATTGGCTCGCGTCACAAGAGCCGGTGTGAAGTCGGGCCGCTCGGCCAGGAGCGTGTCCAACGATTCCGCCGCTTCGTCGAGTTCCCCCACCAAGAGCTGTGCGGCACCGCGAAGACTGATGACCCACGGTGCCGACGAGTGTTTCGGGTGAATCTTGGACAGGATCTCGAGGGCCTCGCGAGGGTGTCCTTCGAGAAGCGCAGCCGAGGCGGAGATCACCTTGGGGCGCGCCGCGGCCGGCAAGGCGAGAATCGTCCCTCTTCGGAACTTCCCGGTGAGAATTCCGAAGAGCAGCAGACTCAGGAACAAGATCGCGCAAATGAGGAAACTCACCGACGCGATCGAACGGTGCTCCGCGGCGACTCTGGTGAGCACGACCATACTCGACAGGGTGGCGACTCCGCCGAGGATGGTGAGAACTCGATGGGTGCCCGAACTCGAGCGTAGTCCGAAGTGCCCGATGTGACTACGCCGCTGAGCGCGCCCGACGACGATCCAGAACGAGAACACCCAAATCACGTAAGCGCTCGAAGTGATGATTCCGAGCCGGGATTGCCACGCCGGCTCGTCCGCACTGGGCGTGGCGAGTTGAAGTGCTAGAGGAAAGAGGACCAAGAAAAAAGCGATCGACCAGCCCGTGATGTACGCGAACGATCCGTTTCGCGGTGGGGGACCGTTCGTCGACGGAGCTTCGGGGGTCAACTCATTGATTCGAACCACGCCCGGCGGATGGGTCGAGACTGCGTAGAAGATGGGATGCTCGAGGAAGCGCCGGATCGCACGGGGATAGTCGTCGTAGAGCCTCTGCAGGAGAGAGCTCATCGCTTCAGGAGAGAACAGCTTTCCTGAGTAGCGATCGCAGTAGAACTCCAATGCCTGGCTGAGCGCGAGGTGCAGGAGTAACCACAGTGTAAGGCCCTGAATGATGCTCGGCGTGGTGTTCGACCATCCCACGACCGCCTGAATCGTAACTCCCGTTATGGGCATGGTCGCGAGGTACGGGGTCAATCCCCCGGTTCGAACGTGGCCGCACTCGTGGCCGATCAATGCCGACAGTTGCGAGTCGTTCAGGGAGTCCGCGGCCCGTTTGTCGACGACCACCGCACACTTGCCGATGCCCTGCACCGCGGCGTTGAAGTTCGAAAGCGGTGCGCTGTGAATCGAAATCGGGCGGACACCGGTTCGTTCCAACGCCGCTTCGACGACGTCTCGTGCCCGACCCTCGAGTGGGGGGAACGAGCGGTCCGTAAACATATAGCGACCGAGACGCGAGAGAATCAGCAGACTGAACAGCATCTGGAGGGGTGCGATCCAAACGGCGAGCGTAAGAATCGTGAGAGAGTCCGGGAACACCAGCACCGGTAGCACCCAGAGACTACCGGTCATGACCGACAATGCGATGACGGTCGGCATGGACTGCCCGAGGGTTGCCCCGAACCGACGCCCGAGCCAGATCCCGAACACAATCGACACGAAGCAGAGCCAAGCGAGCAGAAACAGGTGCGTCGAACGGATCCCACCGGCGGCCGGGCCCTGAGTGACACACAGGAACACTAAAACTGTCAGGATCAGAAGGGGACGCGCGAAGGGGGGCATACGGAGACCTCTCGGCTCGAATGGTCGCAGAACTGCGGGCAGCGGGCTAGACCGTGGGCGTCCCATCTCCTAGCTGCGCCGACTGAAGCATCTCCGTTTTTCGAGCCGGCTGCAGGGCCTCATGCCGATCGGCATGGCTTTGCAGTATCGGTGGCCGAGAACGCTCGAATTGCTGGGTCAAAGAGTCGACACTGGGCGGCGGCGCCTGCTCGCCCTACACGCGCGGTCCCTTGGCTTTGGGGCTGCCTTGCGATCGACGTCCCTCGCCCACGATCGCCGACGAGGAGATCCCATGACGGACAGTGTTCGAGTCGGATGTCTTGCCTGCCTTTTGTTTTTGACTCCGACGGCGTACTCCCAAGAGTCTTTTCTCGAGGACTTCGAGGACGGATTGAACGAGCACTCCTGGGCGATCGGTACGGGAGCGGCAGTGGTCGAAGCGACCGGTGGCAATCCCGGTGCGTACTTGCGGGAGGGGCCGTTCGATCTGTGGTCAGTACAGATTCGACACGGCGTGGTTGGCTCGCCACCCCCGTTTCTCGGCGACTACATGACGGGGCAGATCGACCGCTTGTCCTTCGATCTCATCACGCTGGAGCCGGTAGACGTCGAGGATCGACAGTTGTTCCTGACCCTGCGATTCGGGTTGGGGACTATCGACGCATCGGATGACATCTTCGCGATCTTCGAGGGACCGCCTGCTCCAGAGTTCGGAGCCGGTTGGTTCTCGGTCGCGTTCGACTTTCCGTTCCTAGGTGACAGTTTGCCTTTGGGCTGGCAATGGCATCCGATGGCGCCGACGGCTCCCATCGCGTGGGAGACACTCATGCAAGACGTGGGAGGCATCACGCTTTTCTACGGAGATCCCGGCCAAGTCTGGGCGACGCAGACCTGGACGATCGGCGTCGACAACATTCGAATTACATCGCTACTCGACGCCGAGGACTTTCGTCGGGGCGACTGCAACTTGGATGACAGCTTCGATATCTCGGACGCCATCACGTCGCTCGCGACGCTGTTTCTATCCGGTTCCGCGCCGCTGTGTCCGGATGCCTGTGACTCCAACGATGATGGTGTCCTCGACATCTCGGACCCGGTGACCATTCTCGCGACGCTGTTCACGTCGCCGGTGCCGCTACCGGAACCGAGCTTGGCGTGCGGAGCCGACCCGACCGTTGATTTGCTGGGCTGCGACGCAGCATTCGGTTGTCCCTGAACGTTCTTCAGGAATTCTGGAAACCTTCAGTTGGTGTTCCGGGCGGGTCCGCCGATGGTTCGGCGGCACGGAAACTCCGCGTCGATGATGGGTTCGAGTTCGTAGCGGTCGGCGAGTAGGAGTCGGAATTCGACGCGCCCACGTTGGTTGTCCCGGCATGACGATCCGTTTCAGGAAGATCGCTGTTTGCGGATCGCCGAACGGCGTGGGACCATGGGTTCATGGATCGCAAGAAGCTCACCGCCGCACTCTTGATCACGATTACGATCACGACGCTGTTTCTATGGCTGACGCGGGAGCCAAATTCGCCCTTCCGAGACTCCGATCGTGAAGGGATCGGCGTCACAGATTCTTCGGCGCTCGACTCCTCGACGGACGCATCGTCGGAGTTCGTCGATCCAGAGAATCCCTCCGATTCGATCGCTAGCGCGTCGGATCCCGCGGAGCAGCTTGCGCATCTCGCCGACTCGCAAGAGGTCGTTCCTTCCGACGCCGCAACAACCGACGTTGCCGAAGAGGAAGAGTTCTTCCACTTCTCTCTCGATCTCGACGTCGATTTCCCCGTCGACATCCCCCGGGCGGAATCCTGGTCGCCGCGGACCTATCGATCGCTACTGATCGGTTGCGAGTGGGTGTCAGGTCGACCCACGACGCTCCGTGCCGGAGGGATGGTGCTGCGCAGCCGCAGTGACAAGATGGCGGTCGCCCTCATGATTCAGTTCGTGCCCCTCGACGAGGATCAAAACGTGATCCCTGGGCACGCGTTCTTCTTTGCCGGCGACGTGGTCTTCTCTCTGGCTCGAATCGAGACGACGGCGACGATCGAACTGCCGCAGAACGCCCCTGGTCTCACGTGCTGGGTGGACCTGCCCTCACAGCTGGAGGGCGAGCATTCGGCGAGGTACAAGCTCGCGCACATCAACAGCGAGGGCTGGTTGGAGCTTCGATCGGCGCAAGCGTACCTGCAACCGATCTGGCCGACGCAGAAGAGCGACGCGTTTCGCTCGTCGAGCGGGCGACGAGTGCACACTGCGTGGGCGGATCTCTCCTGCGAGACGACGGTCGATTCGCGGGGTTTGGTCCGTTTGATCGGACTACCGTCCGGAATCGGGATCCACCACACGCTTCAGGTGAGTCGCGAATTGGAGGGCGAGTTTCTCGGTTGGGACTTGCTCGTCGCCGACTCGCGGGCCGGAACTCAGGTTCGTGGGCGTCGATTGACACGAGGAACCATTCTCGTCGTCCCGGGGGCCGGAGACCGGCTTCGATATCGTCCGGTCAGCGACCTTTCGTTCCCGCCCATTCAATTCCGGGGAGCCGAGCCCTCCCCGGAGGAGCTCGAGCGGTTCCAGATCTTCGGGCGGTCGAGGAGTACGACCGAGGTGAGCGCGCAATACTCCAACACACTCGGACAGTGGGTGTGGAGTGTTCACTCGGAACCGTCGAGCACTTGGCGGAAGTTGAGTTTCTTTCTGGAAGCACCCGGCTTCGAGCGTCAGCGAGTGGCGGGGTCCATGGATGTGACGAGCCCGCTGATCTTCGACCTCCACCCGGCGGAAGCATCCTGGACGCTCACGGCTTCGATGGTCTTGGAGTCCGGATCTAGCGCTTCGGTGCCGATCATCTACACATATATCGTGGACCAACGGAATCCCGTCGTTCGAGGTCGCGGTTGGACGGACGAACGGGGCCAGTTCGTCCTCGACAAGATTGCCGGAACGATGCAACCGGCCGTGGCGCGAAGCAGTGAGTTCGAGATTCATCTCGATGCGAACCGACTGGAAGGAACTCTCCGACAGCTTCTCCGCGAGAAGTCCGGATCGCTCGCCTATCCCATCAGCGTGACTCACCGGGAGCGAGTCACTAGCGGCGGCACGATCGTCGATGTCAGCGGTGGCGTCATGGAGGCGCCGGAAGTGACGGTGGACATCGATGTCTGGCACGGAGCAGACTCGCGCTCGACCCTCGTTGAGTTCCTCAACGAGCACCGTTTGTGGCCCCAGTACAACGCTGCCGCGGGGAGCCGCTAGCTACCTTCAAGAGGTGAGGGCGCCGCAGGTGCAAGAACGTTCTTCTGTCGTTGGTCGGGCTAACGTATGAGGCTCAGGCGGCGGCGCCAAGTCAGGGGCGGCGCTCTCGAAAGCGTGGATCTAACCAAACTGTGAACGTGACTCGGTGACACCGACCCGAAGCTAGCCGGCCGCGCTTGAACGGCTTCACCGCACAGTTCGCCACCTACAACTCATGCTCTCTGACGATGAATGCCGACGACTTCGAGTGGTCGACAAAGTTCCCTTCATCCTCCAGCAGCGCAGCGCTCAGTTGCTGTCCCTCAGGCGAACTCATTGCTTCCATCAAGTCCTGTTCTGACTCGAACCAGACCTCCGCCACGCCATCGTACTCGGCCAGCATACCTCGCGACTCTCTCAACCCGTCGTTCAAAGGTGTGTCGATCGTATGAGATTGTACGTACTTCTTTGCTCTCATGGTGCCAGCGTTGGCCTGAAAGAAGGGCGCGTGCTTATTGAGCCAATAGTCTTGGAACGCTTCCCGAGTCATTTCCGGGTGGCGCCTCAGGCACATCACGAATTTGATCATCTGAACCTGTCCCGTCCTTGGTATCCACTTTGGTGCCTAGTGTTGAAGATCAGCTGCCAAAGGGCGGCTGGTGAAAGCGTGAATTGTAACTGGGAACCTCGCCCGGTGACACCTGGCGGTGAACAGAGAAGACTGCC